>JANXSB010000536.1 GCA_025352865.1 Chthoniobacter sp.
GAAGACTTCCTCCGCATGCCCGCCCAGCAGCTCGCCCTCCTCCGCCGCACCGCCACCTTATTGAAACCCGGCGGCACCCTCGTCTATTCCACCTGCTCCCTCGAGCCCGAGGAAAACGACCGCCTCGTCCAGCAAGCCCTCACCGCCATCCCCACCCTCCGCTTCCTCGAAAGCCGCCGCACCCTCCCCTTCGCCGACGGCGTGGACGGCTCCTTCGCCGCGAAATTCACGCGCGACTGAGCCGGTGTGGCTTGCCGAGCATTTTCGCTTCCCGCACCGCGGCAAAGGCTTCGCGGTTGAGGAACTCCCCCGAAAGCGGGCTGTGGAAGCTCTCGCCGTCCCTACCCTTTTTTCGCCGTGCTCTGGATATAGATTTCGCGCAGTTGCTTGAAGTCCACCTCCACCGGCGAGTGCGTCATCAGGTCCGTGCCGCGGTTGTTTTTCGGGAACGCGATCACATCCCGGATCGACTCCGCGCCGACGATCAGCATGACCAGCCGGTCCAGCCCGAGCGCGATGCCGCCGTGCGGCGGAGCGCCGAAGCTGAACGCCCGCAGCAGGTGCGCAAACTTGAGCTGCTGCTCTTCCGGCGTGACGCCGAGCACCTCGAACATCCGCGCCTGCAAATCTTTTTCGTGAATCCGAATCGAGCCGCCGCCGAGTTCCACGCCATTGAGCACCACGTCGTAGGCGACCGCGCGGACTTTGCCAAAATCCCCCGCATCGAGCAGCGCCATATCCTCGGCTTTCGGGCGCGTGAACGGATGATGCACCGCGACCCAGTGATTGTCCTCCGGCGAAAACGCGAGCAGCGGAAAATCCACGACCCACAGAAAGTTGAGCTGCTCCTTCGCCGCCGCCATCAGCCCGAGCAGCTCCGCGCAGCGCAGCCGCACGCGGCCGAGCACTACGCACACGGCTTCGAGCTTCAAATCCGCGCCGAAAAAGAGCACGTCGCCCTCGACAAAACCCATGCGCTCCGCCAGCGCCGCCTTTTCCGCGTCGCTGAAAAACTTCACGATCGGCGACTCCCACTCCCCGCCCGCGCTCCACTTGATGTACGCCAGCCCTTTCGCGCCAAACTCCGTCTTCACCCACTCCTCCCATTTCTTGAGCTGCTCCTTGCTCAGCAGCGCCGCCGCGCCCTTCGCGTTCAGCGCCTTGATCACTCCGCCGCCATCCACCACCGAGCGGAAAACCTTGAACTGCGACTCCCCGAAAAGGTCCGCCAGCTCCACCAGCTCCATCCCGAAGCGCGTATCCGGCTTATCGCTCCCGTAGCGATTCATCGCCTCCGCATACGCCATCCGCGGAAACGGCACCGGAATCTCCACGCCCTTCGCCTCGCGGAAAATGCGCGCGAGCAGCCCCTCGATCAGCGTCTGGATTTCCACGTCGCTGATGAACGACGCCTCCACATCGATCTGCGTGAACTCCGGCTGCCGGTCCGCCCGCAAATCCTCGTCGCGAAAGCAGCGCGCGATTTGGAAATATTTTTCGAGGCCAGCGACCTGCAGCAATTGCTTGTACTGCTGCGGTGCCTGCGGCAGCGCGTAAAACGAGCCCGGCGTGAGCCGCGACGGCACGAGAAAATCTCGCGCGCCCTCCGGCGTCGGGTTCGAGAGGATCGGCGTCTCGATTTCCAAAAAGCCCGCGTCATCGAGATAGTCGCGCGTCGCCTTCGTGATGCGATGCCGCAGCCGCAGATTGCGCAGCATCCGCGCCGTCCGCAGGTCGAGATAGCGGTACTGCAACCGCAGGTCCTCATTCACACTCGGATCATCCAGCGGGAAAGGCGGCACATCGGCCTTGTTCAGCACCTTCAGCTCACTCGCGATCACCTCGATTCCACCCGTCGCCAGCCTCCCATTCTCCGAACCCGCCAGCCGCGCCGCCACCACGCCCGTGACCTGAATCACATCCTCACTCCGCAAACCATGACTCGCCTCCGCCACCTGCGGATGCTCCTCGGGCCGGAACACCACCTGCGTCAGACCCTCCCGGTCCCGCAGATCGATGAAGATCACCCCGCCATGATCCCGCCGCGAATTCACCCACCCCGCGAGCGTGACGGTCTGGCCGATGTCGGAAGGGCGGAGCTGCTGGCAATGATGCGTGCGGTACATAAATAAGGGGCGCGGAACCTACCCGGAAACCCCGCGAATGGGAGAACAATTTCGCGAAGAGTGGCTCCGGTTTTCCAACCGGTGATCATCCCCTCGTCTCAGGCTGTCATCTTCCGACGAAGCAGGACTTCGCAGACCTTGGTGTGAATGAGCGCGATTCTAAAGCTGCCCCCGTCATCCCCGTCATCCGTCATCCCGTTGGACATCTACAGCAACGCCACTGAGGCCGTCGCTGTGGTGCGCTACGTGGAAATCACCGCAGCCGTCGCCGCGGAAATCGCCCCCCCTCCTTAGCGCCGAGCGCGAGAAGACGCCGCTCCCAATACCGAACCTCCGGGCTTCACGCGCCATGCATGACGGCTGCAACAGTCGGCGACGCGACTTGCGTCAGGGCGCGGTAGCAGACCCCTTCACCTTCTCGCGCAGCTCGATCTGCGGAATATGCTTATCGAGCGTTTCGACCAGTTGCTGGATGAGTGTCACTAGCGTTTTGTCGGGCTTCTTCTTTTGAAGAAATCGAGTGTTTCGGAGGAGGGTTGATAATTCCGATCTTTCCCTCCGCTCTGCGACCAGATTGGAGGCGTTCAAGCCGAGGTATCGGATGTGATACCTAGCGACCGGGTTGGTTCCCCAGACTTCGTGACTCTTGGGGTCTTCAAAAATCACGGAGTTGTAATCCATTTCCTCGCAACAATTCAGGAAGCGCAACCCGGTGGCCCGTTCGACAAGGCGAGGCCGATCTTGCTTCTTCCGATTACAGGCACCCTTCGCCAGAAAGAGGTTCGCGTAATTCTGATGATAGGCTCTTTTCTGTCCGGAGTCGAAATGATCAACCTCCATATGCTCTATCCCACCAGCCCGGTCGGTGTGCTGCATCGAGTAGGCGCAGCGGTCGTGAAAATCCTCCCTTAGGTGCGGAAGGGCACGTTCGCGGTAGTTATGACGCTTTAAGTTTAGATTGCGGTTTCCTTGCCGTATAATCCTTGGACCGCTGGCGGGTATCGTAAAACGCGACATAGTTTTTCAATGCATCAATTAGGGTGTCCGTCTGGCGGCGAGCTTCCTGCGCTCGCAGAATCTCGTCAATCGTCACGGGCGCGAGTTGCCGTTCCCTCAGTCCATCCAGCGCCTTGAGTTCGCAAAGTTCGGCGGCTGTGATCGTTTCATAGGCTTCCTTCACGGCCAACGCATTAAACCGCTTGGAGGCTTTGGCATTCCACTCTTCAGGGGCGACGGCCGTCACCGAGTATTCCACCAAGTCGGGTTCTTCGGTTGCGGCAGAATTTTCGGCAGTCGGATTGAAGACGGCTTCTGGAATAACGCTCTCGGTCAGTAGATCTGAACGGATTCCCGCGATTTCGCCCGAGCCGCTATCGACCTGCTGCTGAGGCAGCGCGAAGGCCATCATAGTCCCCGCCGAAGCCAGGTCCTTAAGTTTCGGTGTCCAGAATCTCATTGTCTCTCACCCGTTTAACGATTTTGAATAAAAGCTGCACCTGCGTTTCAAGGGAACAGCGCAGCAGCGCCACTGGCTGAACGGATATCTTATCTCCTGATTTCGAGGCGTAAAAAAGATCGGTCATCGAGAAGGTGAATACCCGGATTTCGGCCATGTCTCCCACGCGATGCCAATTCAAATAATTGACAGTGGGAAGGTAGGAGGTGCGGAGCAGCGCCGGGT
>JANXSB010000640.1 GCA_025352865.1 Chthoniobacter sp.
CGCCGCTTCCTCGCTCTGCGCGAGCGCGGCTTTGTATTCGTCCGCCGCCGCGAGCAGCGTGCGGCTGAACATCGTGGCGAGCGGCTGACGCTTCACGATTTGCTGGCCCTCGTGGTTCATCGACAGCCCGTCAATCCGCCCCTCGACCGGCGCGCTGATGACGCCGTGCCGCGACTCGTCCTCGCCGATCATCCCCGAGACGCGTAGCGTGCGGATGAGCGCGCGCCTTTTCACCTCCGCCGTCCGCACGCCGACGACATTCACGCTGCCCTCCGGCAGCATTACTACGTCGCTCGCAACGTGGTCGAAAATTTTTCCGCCGACATAAACCGGCACGAGGTCCATGCCGCAAACGGTGCATTGCCCCGGCTTGTCCGACTTCACCCACGGGTGCATCGGGCTTTGAAAATAAAGCACCTTCCGCGGGTCCGCCGCGCCCGTGCCGTGAAACCACGCCGAGGCAAACCACGCGGCGGCGGCGGCGAACGAAATGGCGATGAAAGTGGCGGGCTTCACGATGCTGAACTTGCCCGCCATCGTTCAGGGTTCGAGCATGTTCGCCAAGCCTTTCGGCGATTACTGTGTGATCGCCGGGATCGTCACGCGATAGAATCCCCGCGCTTGGCCGAGCCGCGCGGTGTCTGTTTCGGTGAACGTCGCGGTCGCGCCGTTGCTCGTGACGGAACCGATGTCGGTCCAGCTCCCGGTCGTCATGTCGGGCGAGTATTGCAGCGTGTAGGTCGTGCCGGAGGTCGCTTTGAAATCCAGCGCGATGAGGCTGTTGTTCCCGGTGCGCGTGCAACTCGCGACCGCAAGGTCTTCCACGGAGTTATTCACGACACGGAACTGACCCATCAGGCCGGCGTCTTCGTGATTCAGGAAATGGCAGTGATACATGAACGGATTCGTGTTGCTCGCGAAGCCGTCGAATTTCGCGATGAAACTCACGGTCTGATTTTGCCCGACGAAGAGCACATCTTTCCAGCCGTTTTCGTAAGTCTTCACGCCCGCGTTATTGCCGCCTGTGCGCGCGGTGATGTGAAACTGCACATCGTGAATGTGAAACGCGTGGCTGAAGCCGGACGTATTGGTGATGTTCCATTGCTCGACCGCGTTGAGGTTGAGCGTCTGGTTATAGACCGTGGGCGAATAGACGAGGTTGTCGAAACCGAACGGAATGCCCGTGCCGGGAAAGCCGCCGGTGATCGTCACCGTGCGCGTGTTCGTCAGGTCGGCGGCGGTGAAAAATGTGTTCGTCGTGAGTGTCACCGGGCGGGTCGTGACAGGGTTCGCCGTCGCCGCGCCGACATTGATGTGCAGCACGGTGAAGGTCGTGTTGTTCAGCAAACTGCCGACAGGTCCCGTGGTGCTCGCTTCACCGCCGGGAAAATCATTCGCCTGCCCCGAGTTGAACGCTTGCAGATTGAGCGCTGCGCCGAGGGTGTCGCCGCTGAGATCGACAAGAATCTCCGCGCGTTCGCCGACCGCGAGCACGAGGCGTGTGAGCGCGACCGGCGCGTTCACGAGGCCGCCGTCGGTGGCGATGAGGTAGAACGTGCGATTGTCGCTGAAGCCGAGGTTGTAGGCGCGCTCGATCTCGGCGTTTAGAATGCGCAGCCGCACGTATTGCTTTGGCAGCGTGACCTGCGCGCTGAACACGCCATTGGTGAGCAACTGGTCGCCATACGCGATGTTGGCCGTGACAAACTGATTGTTCGCGAAGCGCCGGCTCGTCAGCGCGAGCGGGATGTCGTCCACGCCGTAGGTGCGCGGCAAATTCAGCGCCGATTCGATGGGATCGCGAATAATGATCAGCCCGCCCGCGCCATAGGTGAGCTGCTCCTGTGTCTTCTCGTGCAGGTGCGGGTGATACCAATAGGTGCCCGCATTGTTATCCACCTTGAAGCTCGGCCGCCATGTCGTGCCGGCCGGGATCGTCTGGTGCGGGCCGCCGTCCATGATCGCGGGGATGTGAAAGCCGTGCCAATGAGTCGTGGTGGTATCGACCAGACTGTTGCTCACATTCATCTGCACCCAGTCGCCTTTGTTCATGATGAGCGTCGGGCCCCAGAAAAGCATGTTGTTATAGGAATAAGTCGTCGTCGCCGTACCGGTGAGCAACTGCTTGCTCGTCTGGTGCAGGTTCAGATTGAACGTCGTGCCGGTGATGACCTCGGGGATGATGAGCGGGTTGTAGGTCTGCGCGGCGGTCAGGGTGACGCTGACCGGTGCGGTCGTGGTGACGTTTTCCGCGTTGTCATAGGCGACGGCCGTGATGGCATTTGTGCCAAAGCCGAGCGGCGTTGTGACCGTCCATGTGGCGAAGTTATTCGAGGTCGTGGCGGTCACGCCATTGACAGTCACTTTGGCAATGCCGGAGCCGGTGTCGGAACTGGTGCCGCTGACGGTGATGCTCGCGGTGGCGGTGGAAGTGCCGCTCGCGGGCGAAGTGATCGCGACCGTCGGCGCGACGTTGTCCTGGGTGGACGAGACAATGCTGCTGTAAGCCGACGATCCGATGTTATTCGTCGCAAGGACACGGTAGTAATAGGTCACGCCGTCCGCGAGATTGGCAAACGAGGCCGAAGTGCCAGTGAGTGTCGTTGCAGCGAGCACGGTGCTGAAGTCAGCGACAGCCGAGACTTGAAGCGTGTAGCCCGTGGCATTCGCCACGGCAGGCCACGAGATGGTCCTGGCCGTGCCCTGGCTGAAGGCGGGCAGCGCCGTGAGCGTGGGTGCGCCCGGCGGAACGAGGGAGTTGACCGTGAGGGCCACGGCGCGGGTCGTGTTGCCGCTGCCGTTCACGGTGTTCGTAAAAGTTACCGTGTCGTTGTAGCCGCCCGATGCGAGTGAGTTTGCCGTCGCATTGATCGTGGCAGTGACGGTCGTATTCGCTCCGGCGGCGAGGGTGCCGCTGGCGCTGGAAAGCGTGAGCCATGCAGCCGTTTTGGCCGCAGTCCAGTTCAGCGAGCCGGTGCCGCTGTTGGTCAATGTGTAAGTCGCACTGGATGGCGAGAACGCACCGCCGGCATTGCCGCTGGAAGCAAGTCCGGTGGCAGGCGTGACGGTCATTACGGGATTGGCGGCGACGACCGTGTAGCTGTTGGTCGCGCTTGTCGTGGTCACTGCCGCACTGTCCGTCGCGGCGATGGCATAACTCACAATTGTGCCCGTCGCTTGCGCGGGAATGGCGCTGTAGCCATACACGCCGTCGCCCGCCGCGCCGTCGCCGTTGAGTCCGTTGTCGAGCATGTTGACCGTGACAGGCGAGCTGCCGGTCGTGGTGATGACCTTGATGTCATCCACGCGGAAAGTTCCCGTTCCGCCCATGCCGCCGCCGGCAAACTGAAAGCGCATCCGCATCGTACTCACGCGCTCCGCCGCCGTGAGGTCGTAGCGGAAATAAAAGTGCGTCAGGTGGGTGACGTTATTCTCGGTAATGCGCGTCGTGTAGCTCGTGCCGCCATTCGCGGAGACTTGGAAATTGAACCCCGTCAGCGCCGTCTGACTCACCGCCACCAGGTAAAACTCCACGTAACCCGCAGTCCCGACCGCGTTGATGTTCGTCGAGTTTGCCACCGAGCCATCACCGATTCCCGTGAAGGGCGGGCCGCCGGCAACCTCCAGCCCAAATTGATTTCCAGAGCCAGCCACCGTGTGATTTGCGGTCGCCGTCTGACTGAATGGATTCGTCGGTGGCGGGCCGCCGGGGCCGACTGGCGGTGTGACCGTCCACGCGTTATTCGCGTTCGTGCCAGTCCACGGTGCCGCCGCAGCCGCAGCCATCGTCTCACTGAACACCGTGGTCGTTCCGCCAACGCCCGTATTGTAGGTCAACTGCACGCCGGTAATCGTCCGCCCGGAACTCGCAGCGACATTGGCTTTCACCACGACCGCATCCGCGCTCGTCGGCGACGCGGGCGTGTTAATGATGGAAGTAATCGTCGGCGCAGTCGGCACGACGGTTAAAGTGAATGCGCTAGTCGCAGTCGTCGCGCCGTCATTCACCGTGAGCGTGATAACCGCGCTGCCCGTCTGACCCGTCGCCGGAGTGATCGTCACCGTGCGGCTCGCACCGCTGCCGCCGAAGACGATGTTCGCATTGGGCACCAGCGTCGTGTTTGCCGAACTGCCGCTCAAGGTTAGGCTCGCCGCACCCGTGTCCACATCGCCGACCGTGAATGCAATGGCCGGCGTGGCGGTGTTTTGATTCGTGCTCTGCGCGGAGATGCCGCTGATCGTCGGCGCGGTATTGGTGCCAGTAACCGTGAGGGTAAAGTTGGCGCTCGCGGTGGCAACACCATCGCTCACCGTGACCGTAATCACCGCGCTGCCTGTCTGACTTTGCGCCGGAGTAACAGTGACCGTCCGGCTCGTGCTGCTGCCGCCAAAGACGATGTTCGCATTGGGAACAAGCGTGGTGTTAGCCGAGCTGCCGCTCAGCGTGAGGCTGGCCGGGGCCGTCTCCGCGTCGTCCACAGTGAAGGCGAGGGCACCCGTCGCCGTATTCATCGCCGTGCTTTGGGCACCGATCGCCGTGATGGTCGGCGGGGTGTTCGGAATGCCCGCCGCGTTGTAACTCACCGTCGTGGTTTGCGCCACGCTCGCCGCCGTCTGGCCGGTGGCATCATAGGTCGCGAGCGCGGTGCGATTCACCCGCCCGTATTCCGTCCCGGATGAAGCTAGCGTGGCATAGGTCGCGGATTTCGAGATGCCCGTCGCCACGAGCCCGGTGGCCTTGCTCGTCCAGGTCGTTTGATTCGGCGACGCATCCACCGAGTAAGTGCCGCCCTCGACCGCACTCCAAGTCAGCGTCACATTCGGAGCCGCGACGCTCGGTGTGCCGATGGCGAGCGCCGTATTCGCGCCGCCGATGAAGTGCGTCGTCACCGTTTCCGCAATCGTCGTCGCGCCGCCTGTCGGATCGCCGTAGTACTGCCGCCCCGTGGTGTAAGGATACTGCGGCGTGCCGTCCGCATTGATCGGCGTGAAGTAAGCCCAGGTGCCCGCTGGAAATTCCGGCGTCACACAAAAGCGGACGTTCTGTTCATTCAGATCGAAATCCACGCCGAGCGTCTGGCCCGCCAAGTCTCCGCGATAGTCGAAGTCCTCAATGTAATGCCCCAGCAAATACGTCGCGCTGATCGCCGGGCCATACTGCGCCGCAGTCAGCGTCGTAAGCCCTTGGATGCGCTGCGCCCAAAGCGG
>JANXSB010000663.1 GCA_025352865.1 Chthoniobacter sp.
CCCGGAAAAAGCGGCTACGATCTCTGCCGCGAAATCCGCGCGACCAAGCACCGTACGCCGATCCTGATGCTCTCCGCGAAAGGTCAGGAGATCGACAAAGTGGTCGGCCTCGAACTCGGCGCGGACGATTACGTCACAAAACCTTTCAGCCTCCGCGAGGAGTTCGCGGAGGCTGAAAGGCTTGGTCACATAATCGTCCGCGCCGAGTTCGAGACCCACGACTTTGTCGATCTCCTGGCCTTTCGCGGAGAGCATGAGGATGGGGATGCGGTTCTTGGCGGCGCGGATTTCGCGGCAGAGATCGTAGCCGCTTTTGCCGGGGAGCATGATGTCGAGGATGACGAGGTCGGGCTTGCGCTGACGGAGCAGGGGAGTGGCCTGGAGGCCGTCGCCGCACTCGCTGACTTCGTAGCCCTCGCCGCGCAGCGCATCGCACAGGCCGAGGCGGATGTGGGCGTCGTCTTCGACGACTAACAGATGCTTTTTCATAAGGTGGGTTCTACGGGCTCTTAATCGTAATCCTAATCCTAATCGTAATCGGCGACCGGAGGGCGCAACGGGAAGGCGGAGGGGAGATTAAGATTAAGATTACGAATCGGAAGGCTTCGCCAGCGGCAATCGCAGCGTGAAGTTGCTCCCGCCGCCCTCGCGCGTCTGATACGTGATCTCGCCGCCGTGCTCGTGCGCGAGCCGCTGCGCGAGCGTGAGGCCGAGGCCGCTGCCCTGGATGCCGCTGGAGAGCGAATCGTGCGCGCGGTAGAAGGCCTCGAAAATCTTCCGCTCCTCGCCGTTATGCACGCCACTGCCGCGGTCGAGCACGCTCACGCAGACGTGCGCGCCATCGAGGTAGGTGTGCAGTTCCACCTCCTTGCGCTCGCCCGCGTATTTCTCGGCGTTGGAAAGCAGGTTCACTAAAATCTGCGCGAGCGCGTCCTCATCGCCGATGACGGGATACGGCGGCGGCGCGGCCTGCCAGCGCGTGGTGAAGCCGCTCTCCTGCAAATGCAGCTCGTGGCCTTCCCACGCGCGCTCGATGACCGCGTGGAGATCGAGCGGCTTTTTGTCGAAGCGCTTTTGCTTCCGCTCCAGCCCCGCGAAATCGAGGACGTTGTTGATCAGCCGCGTGAGCCGCTCGGCCTCGACCATGATGATGCGGAGATATTGCGGATGCTTTTCCACCGATGTGCCGCGCCCGTTTTGCATCAGCTCGGCAAACATGCGGATCGAGGTCAGCGGCGTCTTGAGTTCGTGCGAGACGTTGGAAACGAAATCCGTCTTCTGCTGCGCGAGCGCGAGCTGGCGGCGCGCATCCGCGACCACCAGCCAGCCGCCGCACGCGATTGCGCCGAGCGCGGTGGCGATGAGGAAAGTGAGCGTCCGGCGCAGTGCGCGCGCGGATTCACGGACCTGCTCTGGCCTTTGCAAATAAAGCGCCGCCTCCCAATGCGGCAGCGCCTCGCCGATCTCGGACGCGACGAATGGGCGCTTCCAATCGCGCCCCGTCTCGCCCGGCGGCTGCGTGACGATGGGCCGCGCCTTGTCATCGAGCAGCGCAAGGACGAACTCCGGTTTGTCCGCGCGCGAGACGCGGCTGCGCGAATCATTTTCCCGCGCGGGCAGCGCGGCGGGCCAGAGGTCGCGCAGATTGTCGGACTCGATGAGGCAACCGAAAACCATGTCGGGCGCTTGCGCGGGCCGGAGCCAGAAAATGATGTCGAGCTGATCCTGCACGAAGCGCGTGATCACGCCCTCGTTCGCATCGGACGTGAGCGCCTTGAAGTCCGCGGTCGCCGGTGTGAGCTGCGAGAGGATCACGCCGTTGTTCGCGAAGACCTGCTGCGGCGCGACATTGCGCGTCACCGCCTCCTGCTTGGCGTTGGCGAACTTGTCGGTCTGCGCGAGTTGCTGCTGATCGCTGGCGTCTTTGCCTTTCGCATCTTCCTTCGTTTGAAAATTATCCGCCTGATCCTTCGCCACGAGCGGCGACTGTGCGGGCGTCTCCGCTTTCGTCGGTTTTTCCATGCGGGCAATTTGCTGTGCGGCGGCTGGCGCGGCTTGCGGCTGATCCATTTGCAAACGCGGCGCGGCGGATTGCGCGGGCATGACCTGCTGGCCTTGCGCGCGCTTTCCCTCGTCGTCTTTCGATGCCTGGTTGCTGGCGTAGGTTCCGGTTTTCCCGGCGGGGGCGTTGAGGCTGTTGTCGTAGTTCCCTCCCTTCGTTTTCCGCAACTGCTCCGGCCGGTTCAGTTCCTCGCCCGAAACCCAATAAACCGTGGCCGGCGTGGTGCCTGCGAGCCAGCCGCCGTTGCCTAGGAGAAACTTGGCCAGCTCCGCATTGCTCGCCGCGCGTTGCGGCGACGGCGCGCAAAGCTGACCCTCTTTGCCGAGCGCAAAGCCGATGGATTTGCGCGGCCATTCCTTCGCCAGCTCGGCGGTGAAATTGTTCGCGAGCTTTTGAGCGTTGCCGTTTGCAAGCAACCGCCGCACGGCCTCGTTGAAAGCGCGGCGCTCATCGTCGATCAGCGCCCGC
>JANXSB010000674.1 GCA_025352865.1 Chthoniobacter sp.
GCTCCTTCGGCGTCGGCGGGACGAATGCGCACGTCGTCCTCGAAGAAGCGCCCGCCGCCGCGCAACCTCCTCCCGCACACGATCCGCAGCTCATCGTCCTCTCCGCCAAAACGCGCACCGCCCTCGAAGCGATGGCCGGGCAGCTCGCGAAACATCTCCACGAGCACAGCGACCTGCCGCTCGCCGATGTCGCCTTTACGCTCCAAACGGGCCGCCGCAGTTTCGAGCACCGCCTCTTCCTCACCGCCCGGGACACCGCCGAAGCCGCCAAGCTCCTGCTCCGCCGCGACCGCACCCGCGTCTTCACCGCCCCGCTCGGGAAATCCGAACCCACTCCAAACGACGACGCCCTCACCGCCCTCGGCCACCGCTGGCTGGCCGGTGAGGAAACCACCTGGCCCACGTCCGCGGAAACCACGCGCCGCGTCCCGCTGCCCGGCTACGCTTTCGCCCGTGACCGCCACTGGATCGAACCTCGACGCGACGCGCCCACCGAACGCGCTGCCGCCGTCGAATCATCTGCCAAAGCCGCTCCGCAAGGTTCACCTCTCGACGAACTCAAGGGTTTTCTCGCCGAGCAATCCGGCCTCGATCTTTCCACGGCGACGCCGACCACCAGCCTCCTCGAACTCGGCTTCGACTCCCTTTTCCTCACGCAAATCGCCATCGCGCTTCAACGCCGCTTCGGTCTGCGGATCACGCTGCGCCAGTTGCTCGGCGACCTCGCCGACCTCGGCCCGCTGAGCGATTTCATCGCGGCGAATCGCACCGCGAAAACCACCGCGCCCGCGCCCGCCACGCCGCTGCCCGACAGCAGCGCGGCACCTGCCGCCCACGGCCCTTTCCGTCCGTTGCAAAAGGAACTCACCCGCACGCTCACGCCGGCGCAGCAAAGCTGGCTCGACGATTTCACCGCCCGCTACACCGCCCGCACCGCCGCCTCGAAACGCCACACGCAGCAGCACCGCGCACACCTCGCCGATCCGCGCGCGGTCGCGGGCTTCAAGCAGGTGTGGAAGGAAATCGTCTATCCCATCGTCGTCGAGCGCTCGCAGGGCGCGCATCTGTGGGACATCGACGGCCACGACTACGTGGATACCACGCAGGGCTTCGGCCTCGCGATGTTCGGGCATCAGCCCGACTTCGCCATGCGCGCGATCGAGGAGCAGATGCGGCACGGCTTGGAGATCGGCCCCAGCCATCCGCTCGCGGGCGAAGTCGCCGCCTTGCTCTGCGAGCTGACCGGCCACGAGCGCGCGACCTTTTGCAACACCGGCTCCGAGGCCGTGCTCGGCGCGATCCGCATCGCTCGCACCGTTACGGGGCGGAATAAAATCGCGCTCTTCGCGGGCGCGTATCACGGCATCAATGACGAGGTGCTCGTGCGCCCGCTCATGGTGAACGGCGAGTGGCGCACCGCGCCCATCGCACCCGGCATCATCCAGGACGCCGTCGCGAATGTGCTCATCCTCGACTACGGAAATCCCGAGTCGCTCGACATCCTGCGCCGCCACGCGGGCGACCTCGCCGCCGTGCTCGTCGAGCCCGTGCAAAGCCGCCGGCCCGATTTGCAGCCGCGCGAATTTCTCCACAAGCTCCGCGCGCTCACCACCGAGTGCGGCGTCGCGCTCATCATGGATGAAGTCATCACCGGCTTCCGCTGCCATCCCGGCGGCGCGCAGGCGCTCTTCGGCGTACGCGGCGACATCGCCACGTATGGCAAAGTCATCGGCGGCGGCCTGCCCATCGGCGCGATCACCGGGCGCGCGGAATACATGGACGCCTTCGACGGCGGCGCGTGGCAGTTCGGCGACGACAGTTTTCCGACCGCTGGCGTCACGTTTTTTGCGGGCACATTCGTCCGCCATCCGCTCGCGCTGGCGGCGGCGAAAGCGGTGCTGCTGCATTTGAAAGAACGCGGCGAAACCTTGCAAAACGAACTCGCCGCGCGCACCGCCGCGATGATCTGCGAGATCGTGCCCGCGCTGGAGGGCACGCCTTTCGACATCCCGCATTTCGCCTCGATCTTCTTCGTACGCGCGCACGACTTTCCATACTCCGGCCTGCTCTACGCGCTGCTCCGCCACCGCGGCATTCATATTTGGGAAGGCCGCCCCTGCTTCCTCGGCACCGCGCACAGCGATGAGGACATCGCGAAAATCGTCACCGCGTTCCGCGAGAGCATTGCGGAGTTGCGCGACGCGGGATTCTTCGCGAAACCCGCCGCGATTTCTTCCGCGGAAGCACTGCCGCTGACTGAGGCTCAGCGCGAGGTCTGGATGGCTTCGCAAATGAGCGCGGAGGCTCGCGCGGCGTTCAACGAAACCTGCACCATCCGCTTCCGCGGACGCCTCGATGCGCCCGCGCTGAAGCGCGCGATCTCGGAAGTCATCCGCCGACACGACGCCCTGCGCACCACCTTCCGCGCGTCCGACGGCGCGCAAATTTTCGCGGCCTCGCTCACGCCAGACGTGCCGCTGCACGACTTCTCTGCACTGCCCGCCGCCGAGCGCGAGACGCGCGTCGCGACACTGCTCGCCGCAGAAGGTGCGCGCGCTTTCAACCTCGAACGCGGGCCGCTGGTCGCGTTCCAAATCCTCACGCTCACGCCGGAGGAACACGCGCTCGTTTTCACCGCACACCACATCGCGTGCGACGGCTGGTCCTACGACATCATCCTGCGCGAACTCGCCCACCTTTACTCCAACTCCGCGCACACCCTCCCGCCCGCGCGGCAGTTTGCCGATTACGTGCGCGAGGAAACGGCCACGGGCCGAACGCCAGAGGGGCAGGCCGTGGATGCGTACTGGCGCGAGCAGTTCCGAACCGTGCCGCCGCCACTCGATCTGCCAACGGATCGCCCGCGTCCGACCCGCCGCACTTGGGCCGGTGCCCGCCGCCACATCGTGCTGCCGCCGGAGACGAAGCGCGAACTCACCCGCCTCGGCGCGGCCTCCGGCGCGACGCTTTTCGCCGTGGTGCTCGCCGGTTTCAAACTGCTGCTCCATCGCCTGAGCGGGGCGACCGATCTCGTCGTCGGCATCCCGGCGGCGGGGCAAAACCTCACTGACGGCGGCGCGGATCTCGTGGGTCACTGCGCAAATCTCCTCCCGTTGCGCACGCACCTCGACAGCGCGCGGCCTTTCACCGACCTGCTCGCCGCCATGCGTCTCGGCGTGCTCGGCGCTTTTGAAAATCAGCAGTTCACCTTTGGCCGTCTGCTCGCGGAGCTGCCCATCCCGCGCGATCCGGGCCGCGTGCCGCTCGTGCCGGTGATCTTCAATCTCGATCCGCAGCTCAGCGATCTGCACTTCGCCGGGCTCACACACGAGATCGCGCTCAACCCGCGCCGCCACTACCAATTCGACCTCGGCTTCAATCTCGTGGACGAGCCCGCGGGCCTGCGCGTCGAGTGCGACTACAATCCCGACCTTTTCGACGGCACCACGATCCAGCGCTGGCTGGAGCAGTATGCCGCGCTGCTCCGCGCGCTGCCGCAAAACGCCGCGCTGCCGCTCGCCGCCGTGGAATCTCTCGACCCCGCGATGCGCGAGCAGGTGCTGACGTGGGGCCGCGGCGCGCGCTCGCCATATCCGGCGGAGAAAACGGTCCATGCCATTTTCGAGCAGTGCGCAGTCGAGATGCCAGACGCGCTGGCGCTCGTGGATGGCGACAGGCGGATTTCGTATGCGGAGCTGAACGCGCAGGCGAACCGCTACGCGAATCATCTGCGGAGGCAGGGCCTCGGCGAAGGCGCGTTCATCGGCATTTTCGGGAACCGCTACTGGCAGTTCGTCGCCGCCACGCTCGGCATTTTGAAAATCGGCGCGGCCTATGTGCCGCTTGATCCGCGCGATCCGGCGGCGCGCATCGCGGCGCTGCGCGAGCATCTCGATGGCGTGATCGAGGACAAACTGGACGTGTCCTCGGAATCCCCGGAACCCGGCGTGGCAGCCGGTCAGGCCAGCAATGCGGCCTACGTCATGTTTACCTCGGGATCGACCGGCGAGCCGAAGGGCGCGGTCGTCACCCATCAGGGCGTGACGCGGCTGGTCTGCGCCACGGACTTCGCGCCATTCGACCGCGAAACCGTGATGATGCAGGGCTCGAATCTCTGCTTCGACGCCTCGACCTTTGAACTCTGGGGCGCGCTGCTCCACGGCGGTTCGCTCATTTTCACCCGCACCGACACGCTGCTCGATCACGACGACCTCGCCGCGCACCTCACGCAGCACGGGATCAACACGCTCTTCCTCACCACCTCGCTTTTCAATCAGCTCGCGCGCCTCGCGCCCGGCATGTTTGCGGGCCTGCGCTGCGTCGTCTTCGGCGGCGAAGCGGCTGACCCCTCGATGGTCAGCCGCGTGCTCGACGCCGGACCGTCGCGCCAACTCGTGAACGGCTACGGGCCGACGGAGACGACGACGTTCGCGGTCTGCCATCGGATCGAAAAGCAGGCCACCAGCGTGCCCATCGGACGGCCCATCGCGAATACCGATGTCTTCATTCTCAACGCGAGCCGCGGGCTCGTGCCTCCCGGCGAGGCTGGTGAAATCTACATCGGCGGGCCGGGCGTGGCGCTTGGCTATCTGCATCGCCCGGAGCTGACGGCGGAAAGTTTTGTGGAAACGGAGTTTGGCCGGCTCTATCGCACCGGCGATTTTGGCCGCTGGCTCGCGGACGGAACCATCGAATACCAGGGCCGCATCGACCAGCAGTTCAAGCTCCGCGGCTTCCGCATCGAGCCCGCCGAGATCGAGGCGCAACTGCGGCAGCATCCCGCCGTAGCGCAGTGCGCGGTGCTACCGAAAGTGAACCCGTCCGGCGAAAAAGTGCCCGTCGCGTATCTCGTGCGGAAGCCCGGTCTTCCCCCCGTCGGCGAGGCGGATTTCCGGCAGTATCTCGTGCAG
>JANXSB010000683.1 GCA_025352865.1 Chthoniobacter sp.
GTCCTTCCTCGGACGCCTGCGGAGCGCCGTGGCGAAGAAGGATCACGCCATGCTCAACTCGCTGATGGCCCCCGATTTCGGCTACCGCTGGGACAACCCGCCGCCCGGCGAGACGCCGTTCATCTACTGGGATCAGCACAACACCTGGCCGGAATTGGCGGCGACGCTGCGGGAGCAGTTCGTCCCCAACGAGCGCTACATGGTCGCGCCGCCCGCCGTCGTCAATGATCCGAGTTACAAAGGCTACCGCGCCGGCATCCGCATCGTCGGCGGCAGTTGGAAATTCGGCTACTTCGTGCCCACCGAGTAGTGACTGCGCGAGATCCCGCCGCGCTCGGTCTGCCGCACCGCGCGCCGTTTGTTTTCGTGGATGAAGTGCGCGCGCTCACGCCCGGCGAAAGCGCGGAGTGCGGCAAAACCTTTCCGCCGGACGAGCCGTTTTTCCGCGGGCATTTCCCCGGCGACCCGCTCGTCCCCGGCGTCATCCTCACCGAAGCGCTCGCGCAAACCGCCGGACTCGCCGCCGGCCAGCCGGGCCGCGCCTTCCGCCTTTCGGCCATTCGTGCGATGAAATTTCTCCGCGCCGTCCGACCGTCCGACGAGATCACACTTTCCGCGCGAAAAACCGCCGTCGTTGGCGCGCTCTGGCAGTTTGAAGTCACCGCGCGTGTCCGCGGCGAAGTCGTCGCGGAAGGTGTCATCGTTCTGAGCGAAGCGGGAATAAAGTAGCTCGCACCTCAGTCCAAAAAGCCTGGGCCGAAACCGTGGATGCTGCCCCAAAACCATTCCGTTAATTTGGCCAAATTAACGGAATTGGGACGGGGCAATTATTTTTGGCGGCGGCTCCAAAGTCCCGGCTACCTTCTCACCATGCCCACCGAACCCTCCCCGCGTTTCGCCGTCATCATTCCGGCCTGCGACGAGGAGCCGTGCCTCGGTGCGGTGCTCGATGAATTGCGCGCCGCGCTCGCCGGGTGCAGCTACCTGATCGCCGTCGGCGTGAACGGCTCCACGGATCGCACCGCCGAGATCGCCCGCACGCACGGCGCGCTCGTCGCTGAAACCGCCGCGCGCGGCTACGGCCACGGCTGCCAGGCGGCGATCGACTTGCTCGAACGCGAGCATCCGTCCGTCGATGGCTACATCTTCTTCGCCGCCGACGGCGCAAACGATCCCCGCGACCTCGCCGCGCTCCTCGCCGCGCGCGCGCGCGGTGCCGCGATGGTGCTCGGCTACCGCACGCGCTACCGCGCCAACTGGCGGCTGATGAACCTGCAATACGTGCTCGCGAACCGCGTCTTCGGCGCGTGGTGCGGGTTGCTCACGGGTCGGTTTTTCGCCGACCTCGGGCCGCTGCGCTTCATCGGGCGCGAGCTGTTTCACGCACTGCGACTGCGCGAGTGGACGATGGGCTGGACCATCGAGGCGCAAATCCGCGCGGCCCGGCTCGGCGCGGAGATCGTCGAGGTGCCGGTGCGCGAGCGCCAGCGGATCGCCGGCGAGCAGAAAGTTTCGCGCGTGAGTCTGCGTCGGACTTTTTCCATTGGCGGGAAAATCCTTGCCGCCGGATTTCGCGCGCGTTTTGGCGGCTACGCGCCGGGGGAAAAATCCGAAATTCGAAACCCGAAACCCGAAACAATTTCCAAATGACGAAAATCAGGAAAACCGGCGGTGTGCCGGCAGGCGCTTGCGCGCGTTTCCCAGTTTCAAATCATTCGGATTTGTTTCGGATTTCGATATTCGGATTTTCATTTTTCGGCATTTGCAGGTCGTAGATTTCGCCCCAGTCGCCGAGCGCCACGAGCCGGGCGGATTCCTTCCACGGCTCGGTCGAATCCTGATACGCCTCCTGCTCGAACCGGCCCCAGAACAAATAGCGGCAGCCGAGTTGCGCCGCGATGTCGCGCCAATTTACCGCACCGCGCATCAGCGCGTCCACATCCGCCGCCGGAGCCTGCCACGCCAGCCCGTGGCTGGAGACATGGCCGGTGTAGCCGAGCGCCATTTTCCGGCCGCAGAGGAGCAGGGGATGATTGTAGGTCGGCGCGCCCACGAAGCGCTCCGTGACAGGAATCGCAGCCACCACCACGGCCACGTTGTCGAGTTCCTCGCGGCTCGCGATCTCGTGCCCGCGGTGCGAGGAGTCGATCCCGCCGAGCGTGGAAACGAAGCCCGAAAAAAACAGCGCGAAGCAGGCGAGCGCGCGCGCCCACTGCGGCCAGCGCGCGATCAGATGCGTCCACAAAAACGGCAGCACCGCGAGATACGACCAGACCATGATTTTCGTATTGTCCCACTCCCACGGCGCGAATTTCACGAAGCAGCAAAGCACGAACGCGCCGAGCGCCGGGAAGACCACCGCCGCCGGCCAGACCGTGCGCTTTTCCCGCCAGAGCGCCACGCAGAGCATGACGATGAGCACGGGCAGCACGCCGAAATTCATCGGCCAGAAAAGCACCGCCGCGTGCAGCAGCGCGGGTCCGCTGAAATGCTCCATGCACCAGTCCACGAACGGCTTGTCATCCCACATCCAGCCCGCTTTGAAACCGAGCACGCTCGCGCCGTGCATCATGCCCGTGACGAGCAGCACGAGCGCGCTCGCGGGGGCCAGCGCCGCGCCAACAAATTGCGCCAGCCCGCGCCGCGCGGGCGGATGCAGGACGAACCACGCGCCGAGCATCAGCGAGAGAAAAAGAAAGGTGTGCAGATGAAAGAGCGGCATCGACGCGTAGAGCAGCAGCTCGCCGGGGCGCGAAAGTTTCCATCCATCACCCGCCGCGAACCAGCGCGTGCGCCAACTGCACAGCAGCGCCAGCCCCGCCGGCAGTGCAAAGAGCAGCCCGCGCTGCGTGGCGAACAGCGCGAGGGCGATGCTTTTCCACGCGTGAACGCTTTGGAAATCGGCGAGCTGGCCGGTGGAAAAAATCGCGAAACCGAAGAGCCCGCCATTCGCGAGAAAACCAAGGAGCGCAAAGCCGCGGCCCCAGCGCCAGAGCGCCACGCCGGTCAGCGCGCTGCCCGCCAGCCCTGTGGCAATCAGCCCGCGCAGCACATCCACGCCGACGAGCGCGAGCAGGCTGTTGAAAAGATCGGTGCCGATCGGGTAGGTGAGTTTGCCGCCCGTGAAGATCGGATTGTCCGGCCAGAACGGCACGCCGCTCGCGAGAAAATTGATGTAGGTGAGGTGCAGCGAGAGGTCGCCGAGATTGTTCGGCGAAATGACTTTGATCGAATTGGCGTCGCGGAAAACCACCCACAGAAAAATCCGCGCCGAGACGAGTGCGAAGGCGGCAATCGCCGCCCATTCCCAGCCTCCCGGCGGCTTCGCTGGAAAGTCCGCGCGCCGGCTCCGCCACAGCGTTCCTGCCGCGACCAGCGCGCCGAAACTGAGCGCGGTTCCCGCGATGGACGGATTCAATCCGCCGCGCAAAAAAGCCAGCGCCACCGCGAGCAGCGCGGAAGAGCTGACCGCATAAAGAATGGCGGCGACGAAGTTCACGCGCGCCTCCCTTTGCTGTCATCCTGAGCGGAGTTCCGTTCGGTTTTGCGAACGGAACGGAGTCGAAGGACCTCTAACTTTTTCTTCGGGGCGCAGGCGGTGAGTGAGTGCAGCGACGCACCTCTTCCACCACCTTTCCCGCAGAAATAGTGAGAGGTCCTTCGACTGCGCTTCGCAAAGCCGAAGCTCCGCTCAGGATGACGGCGGGATGGGTGCGCGCGCATGTTCATTTCACGTCGTCCGTTTGCTCCGCCGCCGCCTGAAACTCCGGCACCCGTCCCGGAAACAGCACGCCGAACGCGCCCTGCCGGAGATAGAGCGTGGCCGTGTCCGTGGAGGTGCCGCGCAGGACGAGCGGCTCTTTGAAATAGTTGAAGTGCAGATTGGGCTCGACGGATTCCACGAGGGTGTCGCTGACGAGCAGCACGTCGGCGTCGGGCGGGTCGGCGAGCTGCTCGATGGTCGGAAAATCGATCTTCGGAAAATCATTCAGCAGCCAGGTGAGCGGGTGCTGCTCGGGCACGGAGATGTGGCCGGTGAGGTAGCGGTTGCGCGGATCGCGGGCGACGAGCGTATTCAGCGGGACGAGCAGTTTGTCGATGTCCGTCCGCGTCTGCACATAGACGTAGGGCTCGGTGTTGTCGTCGTAGTGGTGAAAGTTGAGCTGCCACGTGGCGTGCAGGGTGAAAAGGCCGAGCGCTCCGGCGAGCGCGACCGTGCTCCACGCGTCCACCTTTTGCGCGCAGCGCACCACCGCGAGCGCGAAGACAAAATGAAACGGCCAGAGGAGCGAGATGATGCACCACGGCGTCTTGTACGCCACGGCGCTGTAGCCGATGAGCGCGCCCACGCCGTAGATCGCGAGATAGCGCGCGAGCCGGTTCGTGCGCGGCGCGAGCAGCGCGAAGGACGCGAGCAGCCCGAGCGCGGCGGGCAGCTCGCTGGCGATGGTTGCGGTGATCCTCACACGCTCGCCGGGGCCGGCTTCGGCGACCTCGATGCCCGCGAGCAATTGCAGCCAGTAGTGCCACGGCTTTTCGTGGTGGGTTTCGTTCGCCGTGCCCGTATGCACCCATGCGCCGAAGCATTCGTAGAGTCCCGCCAGCGAACCGCGCGGGCCGGCCGGCGGTGGGTCGATGCCCGGCCAGTCGAGCAGCGCGCCGGTGTAGAAAAAAACGATCAGTCCCGCGCAGATCGCGGCGGCCTGGAGCACGTCGCGGCGGCCGAATTTCCAACCGGAAAATGCGAAGCACGTGGAACGGGAAAGCTTTTCGTAAAACAGCAGGCACGGCACCGCGAGGATGAAGGCGGTGACGTGGATGATGTAGGTTTCCTTCGTCAAAATCAGGCCCGTGAGACCGAGCGCCGCGGCCCACAGATGCCGCCGTTTTCCAAAACGCCACAGCCCCGCCGCGCCCCACGCGGTGAGGAGGAGAAAGAAAAGCAGCCACGATTCGTGGATCGCGTAGCGGCCGTAGAAAACCATCGCCGGCGAAATGGCCATCGCCAGCGCGGCGATCTGGCAGACGCGCTCGCCGAGGTAGCAGCGGTAGGCCAGGACCAGCGCCACGCAGCCCGTGCTCACGAGCGCGAGCGGCAGGCGCAGCGCGAGGATGTCGCGGCCAAACAAAGTCTGCGAAACGAAGAGCACGTAGAAATGCAGCGGGCCGTGAAAGTTTGTGGGGTCGTAGTGATAGAAGCCGTCGCGCGTCATCGCGTCGGCGAACCAGCCGTTCACGCCTTCGTCGAAATGCGCGGGCTTCACGCCCAGCCATGTGACCCGCAGCGCGAAGGCGAGCAGCAGGATGCCCGCGGAAATCCAACGCCCGCGTGTGTTCATCGCTTTGACCTCGCGCCCGCCGGGCTGCTAAAGACCGCGCTCCCAAATGTCGGAAATCCCATATCTCTCGATCGTCGTGCCCGCCTACAACGAGGCACTGCGGCTTCCTCCGACGTTGGAAAAACTGGCGGAGTTCTGCCGGGATTTGGGGAGGTCGTATGAAGTCTTGGTCATCGTCGAACGGAGCACGGATGGGACGCTGGAAATAGCCGCGCGCTTTGCCGCGCAACAAGCTCATTTTCAAGCCGTGGACAATCTCGTGCAGCGGGGAAAAGGCTGCGCCGTCCGCTCCGGCATGCTGCGCGCGCGGGGCGAGTACGTCTTTTACATGGATGTGGATTTGAGCGTGGCGCTCGCCGCGGTGCCGGAGTTTCTCGCGCGCTTCGAGAGCGCGCCGCGCGCGGATGTGCTGCTCGGCAACCGCCAGCATGCCATGAGCCGGATCACGCGCCGGCAAACGTGGCTGCGCCGCACGATGGGACAGACCTTCAACCGCATCCTGAAAGCGTGCGGCCTCGCCTCGCTGCACGACACGCAATGCGGTTTCAAAGCCTTCCGCCGCGAGGCTGCACGCGACATTTTCTCGCGGCAGACCATCGACGGCTTCGCCTTCGACGTGGAGGTGCTGCTCCTCGCCGAGCGGCTCGGGTACAAGATCGCCGACCTCCCCGTAGAATGGATCAACTCGCCCGAAAGCAAAGTCCGCATCCTGCACGACAGCCTCGCCATGCTGCGAGATGCGCTGCGGGTGAGAAGGGTGGTGGCGAAAGCGCTGCAGGATAGCGGGGAAGAATTATGAGGTATGAAGGATGAGTGATGAGCGCGGAGTCGCCCTGCCTTTCATACCTCATCCTTCATACATCATACCTCACACCTTTCCGGCTTCGCCGAAGTCATTCACGCGCCGACTTGCCACGCGGTGCGGATGACTTCGCGCGTCTCCGGGTCGCGGAGGTCGAAGGTTTCGCGGTGATGTCCGCGGTCGGACATGTCGGGAAACCATTTCCACAAAAAAACTCCCGCCAGCCACGGCGCGCGGGCGACCGTGCGCAGACCGGCGGCGAGGCAGCGGCACTGGATGTCGCGGGCCTGCGCGGATGCGGGGCCGTGGTCGGACCACGGATGCGCCGCGGCATCGTCACGGATGTCGTAGCCGAGTTCGACGAAGAGCACGGATTTGCCGGTGCGCGCGGAGACGGCGGCGAGTTCCTTTTCGCGCAGCGCCCAGCCGGCGTCGAGCTGCGCGGGCGTGGGATTGGCGGCGTCGCTGACCGGGAAATAAGCGAGCACGCCGACGTGATCGAGCGCGTCCCAAAACGGCACGGCCTCCACCTCGTTCCAATTCGCACCATAGGTCAGCCGCCCGTGATAAACCGCGCGCACCGTGGCGATGATCCGCCGCCAGCGCGCGTCGAATTTCTGCGCGTGCGTGTACTCGAGGCCGATGCAAAACAGCGGCGCACCGCCTTCCTCCGCGAGCCGCGCGAGCCCGGTGATCCATTGTTCATAATCCGCGAAGAACCGCTCCCACGCTGCATCCGCGGCGAAGTCGATGTCGCCGCGCCAGCGAAACGGCGAGCCCCAGTAGGCGATGTGCGGCACGAGCATCGCCGTCATCCCGCGCTCCCGCGCCCACGCGAGCGGGTTCATCACGGACGCGGGTTTTTCCTCGCGCGGCCAGCGCACATGGCCGTCCGCGTCGATGCGCGCGTACGGGTGAAAGGAGATCGCGTTTGCGCCGAGCGTGCGGAGGTCGTCCATCGTCCGCGCCATCGCCGGGTCGCCCCATTCCCAGCCGGAGGTCTGGCAGGAAACGGTCATGCCGCGCAGTCGTTCCGCCGCCGGGACGGTCACGGGTTTTGTGCCGTCGCGGCGCAGCGCCAGCCAGCCGAGCGCGAGCGCGGCGGGCGGTGTGGCGAGGAGAAAAGCGCGACGGGAAACGGGCGGCACGCGCGCAGCATGGCATCGTTCTTCGCGCACGCAACGGATGCCGGGATTGCATTCGCGGACGCCGTCCATAAAGTCCGCGCCCATGTCCTGCACGAAAATCGACCCCGCCCTCCACCTGGCCAAAAAGCCTGACTGGATCAAGGTGCGGCTGCCGTCGAACCCCGTCTTTTTTTCCACCAAGGCGCTCATCTCCGACCTGCGCCTGCACACGGTCTGCGAGGAGGCGCAGTGCCCGAACCGCTGGGAATGCTGGAGCGCGGGCACGGCCACTTTCATGATCGCCGGCGAGCGCTGCACGCGCGCCTGCGGCTTCTGCGCGGTGACGACGGCGAAGCCCTTCGCGCTCGAAGCCGACGAGCCGGAACGCGTGGCCGAGGCGGTCACAAGGATGAAGCTGAAGCATGTCGTCGTCACCGCCGTGGCGCGCGATGATTTGCGCGACGGCGGCGCGGAGCATTTCGCGCGGACCATCGAGGCCATCCGCGCGGCGGAGCCCGGCATCACCATCGAAGTCCTCACGCCCGACTTTCACGCGAAGGACGAATGCCTGCGCATGGTCGCCGCGGCCCGCCCGCATATTTTCAATCACAACGTCGAAACCGTGGAGCGCCTCACGCCGCTGGTGCGCTCGCGGGCGAAGTACCGCCTCTCGCTCATGGTACTGCGGCGGATGAAGGAAATCGCGCCGGACATTGTGACGAAAAGCGGCATCATGCTCGGCCTCGGCGAAAAGGAGCCGGAGATTTTCCAAACGATGGACGACCTCCGCGAAGCCGGCGTGCAAGTGCTCACGATGGGCCAGTATCTGCGCCCGACCGCGCAGCATCTGCCTGTGCTCGAATACGTGCATCCCGACACTTTCGCGCTCTACAAAACCGTCGCCGAGAAAAAGGGATTCGAGCACGTCGCCTCCGGCCCGCTCGTGCGCAGCTCGTATCACGCGGCGGATTTCCAGCCAGTGAAAGTGAAAGGTTCCGATGCCCATTGACCGCACGAATGTCGCCGCGCTGATCCCGTGTTACTTCGAGGAAAAACGCATCCGCGAGGTGGCGGCGCGGGCGCACGCGCAGCTCGACACGGTGCTCGTGATCGATGACGGCTCGACGGACGGCACCGAGAAGGAAGCGCGTGCATCGGGCGTGGAGGTCATCAAGCACGCGGTGAACCAGGGCAAAGGTGCGGCGATCAAAACCGGCCTGCGCGAACTGAGCGCGCGGGCGGGAATCGAGTACGCGCTCATCCTCGACGGCGACGGCCAGCATCTGCCGGAGGAGATTCCCCTTTTCCTCGCCGCCGCGGAGCGCACGCACGCGCCGATGCTCGTGGGCACGCGCATGACCGACACGCGCACCATGCCCTTCGTGCGCCGGATGACGAACCGCTTTATGTCCTGGCAAATCAGCCGCGTCTGCGGACAGGAGGTGCCGGATTCGCAGTGCGGCTTCCGCATGATCCACCGCGATCTCGCGCCCGCGCTCGCGGCCATCGCCACGGTGAAATTCGACTACGAAACCGAGATGCTCGTCGTCGCCTCGCGCCGCGGCTGCACCATCGCGGCGGTGCCCGTGAGCACGATTTACGGCGACGAGAAAAGCAAGATCCACCCGGTGCGCGACACCATCCGCTTCTACCAAATGATGGCCCGCTTCAAACGCGGGACGGCGTAGGGGAAAAATAGCCGGGCCTTACCGAGGTTTTCCGTTGACCGCGTGTGCGCGACCTGAAAATCTCCGCCGCCCGTGGAGCCCGCAATGCACCCAACCCCGTCTTTGGATTGAGAAAAGACGCGCACCTTGCGGAGCATCCATTCGGTCAAAAACCAACCAACGCCTCCCCAACATCCATCTCCTCTACCCACCCGAAACCACACCATGAAAAACACAGGCAAAGCCATCACGCCCCTCCTCGGTTCCATCGCCGCCCTCGTCCTCGCCAGCGCCCTGTCGCCGAGCGCGCAGGCCGTGAATATCTGGGATGGCGGCGGAGGCGATAACAACTGGACCACGGCCGCAAACTGGGATGCGGCGGACACGCTGCCGTCTTTTTTGATCCCGGTCGTTTTCAGCGGGGCCATCCGGCTCGCGCCGGTCAACAACAACCCCGCTGCGACGGTCATGAACGGTATCCTCTTTGACGGCGGCGCGGGAGCCTTCACGCTGAGCGGCAACCTGATCAATCTGGCGAGCGGCGGCGTGGTCAACAATTCGGCGAACGCGCAGATTGTGAACATCGCGCTCACGCTCGGCGGCGCGAACATTTTTGCCGCCAACACCGCGAACCTGACCTTTGGTAGCCCGATCATCACCGGGGGCTTTGCGCTGACCCTGCAGGGAGCGAATACCATTACGATCAACTCCACCATCGATGCCGTGGCCACGCTGGGCAGTTTGGCGATCAACGGCGGCGCGGCCGCCGGGAGTGGAACCGTGGCGCTCGCCCCTACGGCGAGCAACCTCTACGCCGGTGGAACCACCGTGAACAACGGGCTGGTGACGTTGGCCGGAGCCGCGGGCGCGACGACGACGCTGGGCACGGGTGCCTTGACCATCGGTGACGGACTTCAGGTGGGAGCCCCGGGGGTCGCCACGGCGATCGTGCGGAATCTGGCGAGCAACAGGCTCGCTGATGCCCAGGCCATCACGATCGACGCGGACGGTCGCTATGATTTGAACGGCTTTACCGAGATCGTGGGTTCCATCGCGAGCACCACGGTCACCACCACTGGTGCCTTGGTGACGATGGGAGCCGCGGGCACCCTGTCCACCGGGGCGGCGGGCAGCACCGCGTTTGCGGGCGTCATCAGCGGCGGCGGGACGATCACCAAGCTGGGAGCGCTCACCACCTTCACGATCACCGGGGCGAACACCTACACCGGCACTTGGACGGTCACCGGCGGCACGCTGGCGATTGGTGATGTGAATTCGGGCGGCGGTTCGGGCAGCACCGTGGCCTCGGCGGGCACGGGAAATATCAATGTCGGCGCGGCAGGCACGTTGCGCGTGGATCTGTTCGGTGGGCAGGCGCTGGCGAATAACATCGTCCTCACCGCCGGTAGCATCGTGAACAGCACGCCGACGAATGCAGGCTTCGGCTTTCAAACGCTTTCCGGCGTGATCAGCGGCACCGGCACCTTCAATCAGAACGGCCCCGGCCTGTCCATTCTCACCGCGACGAACAATTTCGCTGGCGCGGTCAATGTGCTCGCGGGTTCGCTCTCCGTGGGCAATGCCTCGACGCTGGCCGTGAATAACTTCGCCACCGCGGGTGCGGTGGGCAATTTGGTGACGGTCAGCACCGGGGCCACGCTCTTCGTGGACTTGCAGGCGAATGAGACCTTTGGCAATGCGGTGGTGCTCAACGGCACGAGCACGCTCATCGCCACGTCGCCCAAAGTGCAGACGATCAGCGGCCTGATCTCGGGCGCTGGCTCGGTCAATCAGAACGACAATTTCTCCGGCCCGCTCGTCTCCAACATTGGGGCGACGACGCTGAGCAATGTGCTCAGCACCTATTCCGGCGGGACGTTCATCAACAGCGGCACGCTCAACGTCAATGCGACGAGCGCCGCGGTGGGCGGTGGAGCACCAGCGGCCGGCCCGATCGGCACGGGCTTGCTGACGATCAATGGCGGCGGCATCGGCACGTCCTCGGCGGCTGGCGGCAACGACAACCATGCCATCGGCAATCTGGTGACGATCAACGGGAACTTCGGGGTTTCCCACATCCCCAATCCCGCAGGCACCCCGCTGCCGCCCGCACCTCCCGCCGGTGCGCCCAATGGTGCCGCCGGTATTCCGCAGGTCAATAGCATCGCTGGCGGGTTTGTTTCGGACGGCCTGACCTTTACCAATACGACGACACTGAATGGCCCGATCACGATGACGACGAACAGCGGTTTTCTCGATTTCTCGGGGGCCATCGTGGGCACCGGCGGG
>JANXSB010000692.1 GCA_025352865.1 Chthoniobacter sp.
AGGGCGATCTGCGCCGCGAGTTGCAGGCGAATTTGAAACGACTCCAGGCGGTCAATTGCTACCGGGGCATCCGCCATCGCCGCGGCCTTCCGGTGCGTGGCCAGCGCACCTCCACCAACGCCCGCACCCGCAAGGGTCCGCGCAAAACCGTCGGCGTGCAACGCGCCAAGGACACTGCCAAACCGGCTGCCAAATAAAGACGAAACACCATGCCTGATTCCAAGAAACCCAAGGCGGCGAAAGCCGAAGACGAAATTCCCGCGGCACCTGCCGCCGAGGCGGCTGCTCCCGCTGCCGCAGCGGAGGCTGCTCCTGCAAAGGCTGTGAAAGCCAAGGCTCCGAAAAAGAAGGATGTGGCTGCTGCCGCAGCGGCCGCTGAGCCGAAGAAGGAGGAGAACCTTTCGCTCGATCCGAACGCGGTCGTCGAGCAGATCAAAATCATCAAGGCCAAGGGCAGCAAGAACGTCCACTCCGGCATCGCGCACGTCGTCGCATCGTTCAACAACACGATCGTGACGATCACCGACATGAACGGCGCGTCGATCGGCTGGTCGAGCGGCGGCAAGTGCGGGTTCAAAGGCTCGCGCAAGAGCACCGCGTATGCGGCGCAGATGGTCGCGCAGGATGCCTGCCGGCAGGCGATGGGGCACGGCTTGAAGGAAGTCGAAGTCCGCGTCAAAGGCCCCGGCGCAGGCCGCGAGTCCGCAGTGCGTGCGATCCAGGCTGTGGGTCTGGAAATCAGCGTGATCAAAGACGTGACGCCGGTGCCGCACAACGGCTGCCGTCCGCCGAAACAACGCCGCGTCTGACACCGGGCGAAAGCGAATCCAAATTTAGAAACCAAACCACTAAAGAGATATGGCACGTTACACCGGCCCCAAATCGAAAATCAGCCGCCGCTTTGGCGTCGCCCTTTTCGGCCCCTCGAAAGCGCTCGAACGCAAGAACTACGGCCCCGGCATGCACGGGCCAAAAGGCTCCCGCCGCAAGCAGAGCGAATACGCCGTCGCCCTCGGCGAAAAACAGAAGCTGCGCTACCAGTATGGCGTGCTTGAGCGGCAGTTCCGCCGTTACTTTCACATCGCCTCCACAAAGCGCGGCGTGACCGGCGAAATCCTCCTCCAGCTTCTCGAAACCCGTCTCGACAACGTCATCTACCGCCTCGGCTTCGCGAACTCCCGCAGCGGCGCGCGCCAGCTTGTTTCGCACGGCCATGTACAGGTCAACGGGCGCAAGGTGGACGTGTCTTCCTTCAACGTGAAAAGCGGCGACGCCATCACGATCAAAGACAAACCGCAGTCGCGCCGGCTCGCGGCGAAGAACCTGGAACTGACCCAGATCACGCCGGTGCCCGATTGGCTGAGCGTCGATAAGGATAACTTCAAGGGTGCGGTTTCCCGCATCCCGACACGTGAAGAGATTGCGCCGATCGTCAACGAGCAGCTCATCGTCGAGCTCTACTCGCGCTAAGCGGCGGACGCAGGAAACTTGTAAAATCGGCGCGAGTTGCCATGTGCAGCCTGCGCCGTTTTTTTTTCATAGTTCGGCGGGCGCTGGAAATCAGCAACGCCAAGGTGAGTCAGGAGCCCGACGACCCGGCCCGGTGGGGACGAAAGAGAGCCGACTTTTAACGGAAAAGCCGGCGTTTTCCGCCTTCCGTCTTCCGCCTTCCGTCTTCATCCTCCCCGCCCCATGCCCGCCGTTTCCGTCGTCATCCCGCTCTACAACGAGGAGGGAAACATCGTCCAGCTTCAGCACGAACTCGCCGCCGCGCTCACCGGCCTCGACTGCGAACTCGTGCTCGTGGACGACTGCTCCAGCGACCAGACGCTCGCTCGCATCGAGCGCGGGCCGGGCGTGCGGGTCATCGAGTTTGCAAAAAACACCGGGCAAAGCGCAGCGATGTATGCCGGCATCTACGCGGCGCAGGGCGGCGTCATCGTGCTGCTCGATGGCGACCGGCAGAACGATCCTGCCGACATCCCGCGCCTCCTCGCGGAGATCGAAAAGGGCGCGGACCTCGTCTGCGGCTATCGCGCGAAGCGGCAGGATTCGCTTTCCAAAAAGCTGACCTCGCGCGTGGCGAATTTCGTCCGCTCGCGTTTCACCGGCGACGGCGTGCGCGACACCGGCTGCACGCTCAAGGCGATGCGCCGCGAATGCCGCGAGGCGCTCGTGCCTTTTTACGGCATGCACCGCTTCATCCCGGCACTGGTGAAAGGGCTCGGGTACAAGCTCGTGGAGCTGCCCGTGAACCACCGCCCGCGCACTGCGGGCGTGAGCAAGTACGGCTTTGGCAACCGCGCGTGGAAGGCGACGTGCGACATGTTTGCGGTGAAATGGATGCTCTCGCGGCAGATCCAAATCCGCGTGCGGGGCGAGACGGGCGGCGCGGAAAAATGAGCCGCTACGGCAGCGCCAGCGCGCGTTCCTTGTCGCCGGGCTTGTTGTAGTTCCAGTAGTCGATCTTGAGGCTGCGGCGGAGCGTGAGTTTGCCACCGTCATTCATGCGCCATTCCTTGAGGCGATAAGGTGCCTCCTTCTCCACGATGAAGACATCTTCCTTCCCGTTCGCCCGAACTTCCACCGTCAGCTCGAAGAGCGGAATGCCGTTTTTCATACCCACCGGTTGTGTTGCGTATTCCATCTCGCCCTCGGAAAATCGAACATCGCTCTTTTTCGAACTGATGATCGTCGGGGCGAGACTAATGGCTTTGAGCCCCTGGCCCGCCCCGCTGGCTGCGAGACTTCGCACACGCATCGGCAGTTCGTCGTAGAAGACCGCGTCCTTCGGCGCGCGGATGTTTTCCTCGCCGGCGCTCGCGCCTTCCCAGTAGGTGCGCCACTCGTAGCGCCAGCCGCCGCCGGGCCACGAGGCCGGGCCGGCGAGCGCGCGGAATTCCTTGTAGGTGTTGCCGCACGAGTCGTTGCTCGTGAGCGTGGCTTTGACGAGCGCGCCGGAGTCCGTGCGCCAGAATGCGGAGTGCATCTGCTGATAGACGTAGAGGCCGGTGGGGATGTGCAGGATTTGGTTCAGCTTGAGCACGGGATACGTGCCGGCTTTCGAGCCCGGCTCGGCCTTCACCAGCTCGCGCTGGGAAAAGGGCTCGCGCACGTAGATGTGGATGACTTCGCTCGCGCGGGCCTGGCCGTAGCGCACGAGCTGCGCGTCGTAGAGATCGAATTCCGCTTTGCCATCGCCCCAGTATTTTTCATCCTGCAGCCACTGCGTGCCAAACTGCGCCTGCGCCTCCGCGCCAATCCCCAAAATCAAAGCGATGATCGAAACACGAATGTTCATAGACCGCAGAATACGCACGGCCCGGCCCGCCCACGCCGTATTTTTTCTTGAGAAAACGCGGAGACGCAAAGCCGCAGAGGGCGCAGAGAGATTGCGCGACCCGGCGCGTTTTGCGGCCTCTGCGCCTTTGCGTCTCTGCGTTTTAAGAAAACTCTCCGCAGTTTCGTTCCGGC
>JANXSB010000026.1 GCA_025352865.1 Chthoniobacter sp.
CCGCCTTCCGCATGGCTCTGCGAAATCTGGAGCGCAAACCGTGGCAGGCCGTCTTCACCACACTCGGCCTCGCGCTCGCCACCGGCATCCCGATCGTCCCCGGCGCGATGCGCGACGCCATCAATTACCTTTTGGAATTTCAATGGGACCAGGCGCAGCAGCAGGACGTGACGCTCGGCCTCATCGAGCCCGGCTCCGCGGCGGCGCTCAGCGATGTGCGGCATCTGCCCGGCGTCATTGATGCGGAGGCCTTTCGCAGCGTACCCGCGCGGCTGCGCTTCGGCCATCGCTCGCGGCGGCTCGGCGTCACCGGCGTGCCGCGCGAGGGCCGGCTGAACCGGCAGCTCGATGAAACCGGCACGCCGCTCGCGCTCCCGCCCGACGGCCTGCTCGTCTCCGCGAAGCTCGCGGAAATTCTCGGCGCAAAACCCGGCGACCGGCTCATCCTCGAAGTCATGGAAGGCCGCCGCCCGACGTGCGAGGCGACGATCCAGGGACTCATCACCGACTACGCGGGAGTCGCCGCCTACATGGACGCCGAGGCTTTGCACAAGCTGATGCGCGAGGGGCCGACGGTCAGCGGCGCGTATCTCACCGTCGATCAAAGCCACTGGACGGAATTTCTCGACGCCGTGAAAGAGTCCCCGCGCGTTGCCGCGCTCGGCATCAAGCGGGCGGTGCGCGCGAGCTTTCGCAAGAGCACCGCCGACATGATCGGGCTCGTGCAGGGGCTCTACTTTTCCTTCTCCATCGTGGTCGCTTTTGGCGTGGTCTATAATAGCGCGCGCATCGCCCTTTCCGAGCGCAGCCTCGACCTCGCCACGCTGCGCGTCCTCGGCTTCACCCACCGCGAAGTCGCCGCCGTGCTCATCGGCGAACTGGCGCTGCTCACGCTGCTCGCGCTGCCCGTCGGGCTGGTCATCGGCAGCCTGCTGGCGCGCGGCATCGTCGGCATGGCGAGCACCGAGAGCGTGCGGCTGCCGCTCGTGCTCACGGCTCGCACTTATGCCACCGCTGTGCTCATAGTGCTCACGTCCGCGGGCTTTTCCTTCGCCGTCGTCAGCCGCCGCATCCACCGGCTCGACCTGCTCGGCGTGTTGAAAGCGCGCGACTGATTTTTTGTGAAAACCCAAACGACACCGACCACGACCGCCGCTCCGCCGCGCTCGCGCAAGCCTGGCGCATGGCGGCGCTACATCCCGTTTGCCATCGTCGCCGCGCTCGCCTTTGCGATCATCGCCGGCCTGCGCCCGCGGCCGCTCGAAGTGGAGACGGCGACCGTCACCACCGGCCCGCTTGAAGTCACCGTGCTGGAGGAAGGCAAGACGCGCATCCGGCATCGCTACGTGATTTCACCGCCGATCTCCGGCTACCTGAACCGCCTCCCGCTGCGCGCCGGCGATCCCATCGAAGCGGGCAAAACCGTGCTGGCGACGATGCAGGCACAGCCCGCAAATTTTCTCGACCCTCGCGCCCGCGCTGAAGCGGAGGCCCGTGTAAATGCCGCCGAGGCGACGAAGATGCGCGCGGGCTCCGAGCTCGAACGCATCCAGGCCTCGCTCGACCTCTCGCAGAAAGAGAAGGTGCGGGCCGCGGATTTGGTCGCGAAAGGCGCTATCTCGACGAAGGAATGGGACGCCGCGGAGACGCAGGTCATCATGCTCACGCGCGAGCTGCACTCCGCGGAGTTTGCCATCCGTGTGGCGGAGTTCGAGCGCGTGCAGGCGCAGGCCGCGCTTGCGCAGGCGCAGATGCCGGCAGACGCCAAATCCGAGCCGCTCACGCTCGTCGCACCCGTCACCGGCTTTGTGCTGAACGTGTACGAGGAGAGCGCGCGCACCGTGCTCGCCGGCGTGCCGGTCATGGAGGTCGGCGACCCGACCGATCTCGAAGCCGAGATCGAACTGCTCTCCAGCGACGCCGTCGGCGTGCGACCCGGAGCGGAGGTTTCCATCGAGCAATGGGGCGGCGACGCGCCGCTGCGCGGAAAAGTCACCGTCATCGAGCCGGGCGGATACACGAAGATCAGCGCGCTCGGCGTCGAGGAGCAGCGCGTGAAAGTGCGCGTGGAATTTACCGATCCAATTCCCGCCACGCATCCGCTCGGCGACCGTTTTCGCGTCGAGGCGCGCATCCTCACCTGGCGCGGCGCGAGCGTCCTGCAAGTTCCGACCGGCGCGCTTTTCCGGCGCGGAAATGACTGGATGACCTTCGTGTTCGCAGGCGGCAAGGCGCGTCTGACCAAGGTGGAAATCAGCCATACCAACGGCGTCTCCGCCGAGGTGCGCGCGGGCTTGAATCAAGGCCAGGCCGTCATCCTGCACCCGCCGGACGGCGTCGCCGATCAGGGCGCGGTGAAGGCGCGCAGCGGCAAGTAGCTCACGGCGCGTCGGGGAGCGTAGTCGCGGTTGGGTCTTCGAGCGGAGCGGGCTCTTCGGCCTGAGGAATTTCGCTCTCAGCTATCGCCGGTTCGCTTTCCTCAGCGGCTTGCACACCAGCCGCTTCCGGGCTTTCGGAAGGCGCATCTTTTCGCGCGGGCTTGGGTTCCGACTCGGGCTTCGCATTCGGATTGAGCGGCAGCTCGAGCGCGCCGTCGGAGAACTCGATGACGTGCCCCGCGTGGATGAGGTAGTGCAGGTCGGCAGCAAGCTGACCTTTGCGCGCTGCCGCCTCCGGCGTGTCCTGCGGCTCGCCGAGAATTTTCTGCGCGAGCTGCGGGCGCTTGATCCGGGGTGAGGCCTCCACAGTTTGCAAAATCGCGGTGATGCCGTCGGAGAAAACCTGGCCTGCCGGATGGCGCTGCGGCTTCGTGGTGCAGACGAAAAGCATGCGCTTGCGGTGCTTGAAAAACGTCAGCCCCGCCTCGGCGAAATACGGGCGCAATGCATTGACCATCTGCTGCGGAAAGCGGCTCTCGGCCTCCCAGGCTTCGCGTGCTGCGCCAGCCACATGGCGGTCGGCGCTGACCCGGCTGGCCGCTCCGCTGCATTCGAGGGTCTGGCCGGTTTTCACGAGCGTCGGGAGATAGGTTTTTTTGAAATGCTGCTCGGCGTCGTGGACGGTTTTGAAGGTGACGGGCTCGGCTTCCTTCACGGTCGCGTAGGTCGTGGTGGTGCGCGCCTGTTCCTTCCAATCGGCGACGGCCTGCTCGTCGTTCACGGTGTCGATTTCGTACTGCTGGAAATTTTGAAACGACATCTGCCGGCTGAAACGCTCCTCGTAAAGTTTGCGCAGCGCGGGCTGGTAGCCGTGGTGGTTCGTGGGGCCGAGCAGCGTGCCGGTGGAGCGGCAGCGCGCGACGTTGGTGAAGTTGCCCTTGATCGGTTCGCCCTGCACCGTCTCCGCGGCGTAGAATTCATCCCGCGCATGCAGGAACGCATTGCGCTCCACCACCGCGCGGTCGAACGAAACCGGGCCGTCGCCGATTTGGAAAAGCGGCACCGCCGGGTCGCTGGACGTGATCCGCACAAGATGGCGTTCCGGGCGGTCGAGGAAAAGTTTGCTCGTCCCGAAAACAGGATATGCGCGACCGCTCAATTTGATTTGTTTCGCGATGCCAGCCGCCGCATTCGGCTCGGGCAAAAACTCGATCTTCAACTGCGCCGGCGCAGCCTCGCGCACGTGGCGCGGTTCATCGCGGCGCTCCGGCGGCCGCGCACCCTGCGGACGGTCTCCGCGCCCACGATCTCCACCCGGCCGTGGCCCACCCGGCCCCGGCCCACGCGTACGTTCGCCTCCCGGCGGACGGTTCGGCCCCGGCCCACGACGATCACCCTGCGGTGCCAGGCCGCGGCCTGCCGGACGCGGCCCTCGCGGGCCGCGGTCGTCGCGATCACGGCGCGGGCGGTCTCCCCCCTCGCCTTCGTAGTTGGCGTACGGGTTTTTAGCCGGGCTTTCTTTCAGCCAGTCGGGCAAAAATTGGAGATCAAACTCCTGGGGCAAATCGCTCATGTGCGCCGTTACTAACGGCGCGCGCAGGCGGACGCCAGTGCCGATTTTTGCTGCGGAAATTAGTTGTTGCCAACCCACGGACGCGACTCTAAAGCATGCGCCCTAAACCAACCAAACACACAGCTACCACCACCGAATTTATGGCCGAAAAAACTATCGAAGAAAAAGTGAAAGACATCATCGTCGAGCAGCTCGGCGTGAACCCCGAGCAGGTCACGACCACCGCCTCGTTCATCGAGGATCTCGGCGCGGATTCACTCGATACCGTCGAGCTGGTCATGGCGTTCGAGGAGGAGTTTTCGGTTGAGGTGCCGGACGAGGACGCGGAGAAGCTCCAGACCGTCGGCGACGTCGTCAAATACATTGAGGAGAAGACCGCGAAGTAATTTTCACACAGCGCAGTTTTCCACAAAAAGACACGGCTCCGCGCCGTGTCTTTTTGTTTGCCTGCAAACGCCGCGGGGAGCCGCCGCAGTTTTCGCGCAACTCGGCGAAAGACCGGGTGTTTTCCCCGCCACGATGAAAACAAAACTCACCCTCCTCACCTTCGCGACCGCCAGCCTTCTGGCGTCCGCTTCCAGCATCCGCGCCGAAGACCCCGTGCCGCCAACGCCTCCGGTCAATCCGCCCGCCGGCGCACCCGCGGCGGCAAAACCGGAACGCGGCCCCGGTGGTCCGGGCGGTCCCGGTGGCCCGCGTGGCGATCGTCTGGAAATGATGAAAGAAAAACTCAGCCTCACGCCAGAGCAGGTTGAGAAGATCAAACCGATCCTCGAAAAGGATCGCGAAAAACTGATGGCGCTGCGCGAGGACACCACCACTCCGCGTGAGCAGAAGGGCGAGAAAATGCGCGAGATTCTCAAGTCCTCGATGGAGGCGATCAAACCCATCCTCACGCCGGAGCAGCTCGAAAAATGGAAGGCCGAGATGGCGAAGCGCAAAGAAGAGATGGAAAAGCGCC
>JANXSB010000050.1 GCA_025352865.1 Chthoniobacter sp.
GCCCCAGCACGTCCTGCATGTCGTAGAGGCCGGCGGGTTTGCCGTGCGCCCAGACGGCGGCCCGGAGAGCCCCGTGGGCAAAGGTTTCGCGGCTGGAGGCTTTGTGGGTCAGCTCCACGCGTTCGCCGGTGGCGGCGTAGATGACGGTATGGTCGCCGACGACATCGCCGCCGCGGATGGCGTGCATGCCGATCTCGGTGTCAGTGCGTTCGCCGACGATGCCGTGCCGACCGTGGCGCACGTCCTCGTTGTATTGCAGTTCGCGCACTTCGGCCAAAATCTCGGCGAGCTTTTTCGCGGTGCCACTGGGCGCGTCTTTTTTCAAACGGTGGTGCATCTCGACGACTTCGAGATCAAAGCCGGGGCCGAGGATTTCCGCGGCTTTGCGGGTGAGCCAGAAAAGGGTGTTCACGCCGATGCTGTAGTTCGGCGCGAAGACGAGCGGGATGTGCGCGGCGGAATGTTTGATGGCGGCGACCTGCGCGTCGGTGTGGCCGGTGGTACCGATGACGAGCGTCTTCTTTGTCTCCACGCAGCGGGCGAGCACGGGCTCGATGGTGGAGTGGTGGGAGAAGTCGATGACGGCGTCGCACTTCGGGAGCGCCGCGGCGAAGTCGCCACCGACATCGACCTGCGCAGTGATTTCGAGCGCGGGGTCGCCTTTCGCGCAGGCGATGAGCATCTGGCCCATGCGGCCGTGGGCACCGTTGATGAGGAGTTTGAGCGCCATGGTTTAGATGAGGCTGAGAGCGCGGAGGGTGGCGGTGAGTTTTGAGGCCTTTGACGGGGCCATTTCCCACAGCGGCAGGCGCACGTCGGAGAGCATGCGGCCCTGGGCGGCGAGGGCGAATTTGATCGGCACGGGGTTGGGCTCGATGAAGAGGTCTTTGAAAAGCGGGTAGAGTTTGAAGTGCAGTTCGCGCGCTTTGGCGTAGTCGCCTTTGAGCGCGGCTTTGACGAGGGCGACGACTTCGGCGGGCACGATGTTCGAGGCGACGCTGATGACGCCGACTGCGCCCGCTGACATGAACGGCAGCGTGAGCGAATCGTCGCCCGACAAAATGGTGAACGACTCGGGAACCGCGGCGCGCAGTGCGCTCACGCGCTCGACGGTGCAGCCGGCTTCTTTCATCGCGACGATGTTTGGGAACGCTTTCGCCAAGCGTGCGGTGACTTCCACGCCGATCTCGATGCCGCAGCGTCCGGGGATCGAGTAGAGCACGAGCGGGAGCTTGGTGGCCTTGGCGATCTTCGCGAAGTGATGGTAGAGCCCTTCCTGCGAGGGCTTGTTGTAATAAGGCGCAATGAGCAGCGCGCCGTCGCAGCCGAGCTTCTCGGCCTCGACGGTCATGGCCACGGCCTCGCTCGTGGAATTCGAGCCGGTGCCGCCGATGACTTTGCAGCGGCCTTTGGCAAACTGGACGCCCATCTCGATGACGCGCCGGTGCTCCTCGTGGCTGAGCGTGGGCGATTCGCCGGTGGTGCCGACGGGGATGATGCCGGTGATGCCGGCGGCGATTTGCGCCTCGATGAGCTGCGCAAACGCGGCCTCATCGACGAGGTCGTTTTTGAATGGCGTGACGAGGGCGGTGAAAGTGCCGGCAAACATAGGGGCGTGGTTTCTAGGCGGGACGGCCGGCTTTGGACAGAAAAACCCGCGTCGGGAAACGGGCGGGCGTCAGCCAGCGGTCGTGCCGTCGAAGACAAAATCCGCCGGGCCGGTGAGGGTGACGTTCTCGTAGCCGCCGGTAGTTTTGCTGAAGCCGATGCGGAGCGTTTCGCCGCCGCGGACCTGCACCTGCACGGGCGAGGGTGTGCCGGTGCGCTCGTGGAAAATGAGCGCGCAGGCGACCATGCCGGTGCCGCAGGCGAGGGTCTCGCCCTCGACGCCGCGCTCGTAGGTGCGGATGGCGATGAGGTCGGCGGCGCGCTGCTGGACGAAATTCGCGTTGGTGCCCTTCGGCGCGAAGTGTTCGTGATAGCGGATGGCGCGGCCGAGGTCATGCACGTCGGTGTTCTCGAGGTCGTCCACGAAGACGACGGCGTGCGGGACGCCGGTGTTGAGGGAATGGACGAAGAGCACTTCGCCGCCTGCGTGGAGCTTGTCGTTGAGGCGGAGCGAGTGCGGCGTGCTCATCTGGATTTGCACGAGGTCGCCGGGAAATTTTGCGGTGATGACGCCCGCGAGCGTTTCAAAGGACACGTTGCCGCGCTGGCCGCTGACCTTTTGCGCGAAGCGCGCGAAACAGCGCGCGCCGTTGCCGCACATCTCGGCCTCGCCGCCGTCGGCGTTGTAGTAGCGCATGCGGAAGTCCGCGCCGTTTTGCGCAGGCTCGACGGCGAGCAGGCCGTCGGCTCCGACGCCTCGGTGGCGGTCGCAAAGGCGGGCGATTTGCGCGGCGGTGAGGGCGTTTTTTCCGTCGCGATTATCGACCACGACGAAGTCATTTCCGGCCCCGTTCATTTTCGTGAAGTGCAGCATAAGGGCGGAGAAGAAAGCACGCGCCCGACCGGCGTGCCACGCGGATTTTCCGCGCCGCGCTAGACCGGCTCCTCGATGTGGAGCTTCATCACGCCCGTGTCTTCGAAATACCAGATGGAACAGGCGAGCCGCTTCGTCTGACCGGCGGGCGTATCCGGGCCGGTGAGCCAGTCGCGGAGCAGCGGCAGCCCCACGGTGATGAGCAGCGGCTGGATGATTTCGCGCCTTTCAAAAAGCACCGGCAGGATGTCGAAGTGCCAGCGCTCGCCGCCCTGGCGTCGCGGGCGCACGGTCGCGGAGGCGGCGCGCGGTGTGTATTCGGGGTAGTTGGAATACGTGAAGCGGATGACCGGATAGCCGGGGATGCGCAGCGGCGGGTGGAGGATGGGCGACTGGCTGGAAAAGCTGAGCGTGAATTTGTCGTACTGCGGCACGCTGGCGAGGGCGTCGCCCACGGCGCTGGCGCCGAGAGGGTAGCTAAAGCCGCGGGGAAGCTGGGACTTTCCGAGAGTGGGAATGGGCGGTAGTGCGCCGTCGGGAATCATAGAACAGCGCTTATACGTGTACGATTTTTCGCGTGCCGCCAAGCCTCCGTTTGGAAAGATTTCGCCGGGGCGTCCGGCGACGGCGGGCGACTCTTGACACTCCGCGGGGTTCGCGGGCTAATCCCGCACCCTTACCGCCATGAACCTGCGCCCCCACTTCACCCTCGCGTCCGCCATTTTTCTCGGTCTTTGCGTCAGCGCCGGGGCGCAAGAGTGGACGCGTTTTCGCGGGCCGAACGGCTCTGGGTTGGGCGTCGCGCCGGGGCTGCCGGCGGAATTTTCGGAGAAGGATTTCAATTGGAAAATCGAGCTGCCGGGCAGCGGCCATTCGTCGCCGGTGGTGTGGGGCGGGCGGGTTTTCGTCACAGGAAATCCGAAGGACACGACGGCGCGCGTGATCGCGTGCGTCAATGCGGCGGACGGAAAGACGCTGTGGCAAAAGGAGTACGCGACCGGCGGCTATCATCTCCACGCGGACAACAATTACGCCGCATCGACGCCTGCAGTGGATGCGGAACGTGTGTATTTTCATTGGGCGTCGCCGGAGAATTCCGGGCTCGTGGCGCTCGATCAAAAAGACGGGCGCGAACTGTGGAAAGTCGATCTCGGGCCGTTCATCTCACAGCACGGGCCGGGCACTTCGCCGATCGTTTTCGAGGACATGGTGATCCTCAATTTCGACCAGGATCAGCCGAAAAGTTTCCTCATCGCCGTCGATGCGAAGACCGGCAAGGAACGCTGGCGCTGGGAGCATCCGGGCACGATGCACACCTCTTCGGCCCCGTGCATTTTCACGCCGAAAGGCGGTGCGCCGGTCGTGGTGACGGAGAGTTTTTCCGTGGGCCTCACGGCGAATGACGCGCGCACCGGCGCGATCGCGTGGCAGCTTCCGGGGCTGATGAAAAAGCGGTGCGTCGCGTCGCCGTTTGTCACGCCCGCCGGGCTGATTTTCGCGCAGTGCGGCGAGGGCCGCGCGGAGAGTTTTGTCGAGGCCGTGCGCCCGGCGGCGGATGGAAAATCGGCGGAGCTGGTCTATGAAGTTGTGCGCGTCGGCGGCTATGTGCCCACGCCCATTGTCGTGGGCGACCTGCTTTTTTTGTGGAAGGAAAATGGTCTCGTCACCTGCATGCGTGCCGCTGTGAACGAGGGCGTGATTAGCGGTGACGTGAACACCGTGCAGCTCTGGAGCGAGCGCGTGGAAGGCCCGTTCTACGGCTCGCCCGTCGCGGTGAACGGCTACCTCTACAACATGACCACGCGCGGCGATCTCATCGTCCTCGCGGCGGGCGAAAAATTTGCGCCGCCCGGCCGCGTCGCCCTGGGCGAAGGCTCGCACGCTACGCCCGCGGTCAGCGGCGGGCGCATGTA
>JANXSB010000055.1 GCA_025352865.1 Chthoniobacter sp.
AGATGTCGCCGCCGCCGGCGATGTAGATGCGGTTTTTGTAGAAGACGGGCATGCCGTAGATGTCGCTCGGGCTTTCCTGTTTGTTGCCGGTGAAGCGATGCACGTCGGTCTTCGGCGCGGTCGGGTCGATGTCGAAGAACCAGACTTTTTTGAGCTTCAGAACCTCGCCGGTCGGCGGCGCTTTTACCACCGGCTCGAAGGCACGCACGATGCCGTCGCCGCCGCAGAAAAATATCAGCGGTTCCCCGCGCACCACTCCGAAGGACGGTGAGGACCAGGTCGAGTGGAAGATGTTGTCGCCGATTTTCTCGTCGTCCTGCGCGATGAGGCGGCCGGTTTTTTTGTCGAGGACGATGAGGCTCGGCGCGTCGGGCCGGCGGACGACGCGGTGGGTGTTGTCCACGCCGTTGCCGGTGTTCACGTAGAGGAAATCGCCGTGGATGAGGATGGAGCTGTGCGCGCCGTCGTGCGGCCAGGTGCCGGACTGCGCGGGCATGTCGTAGAGCCAGAGGATGTCGGCGTCGGTCGCGCCAGGCTCGGGGAGCGGGGCAAAATAATTGACGGGCACCGGCTTGAAATCCGGCGGCGGCGCGGGGAAGGGGCGCATGTGCGCGGCCTCGTCGGTGAATGGGCCGTCGTTGCCGTTGGCCATGCCGGCGACATCGAGGCAGACGACTTCGCCGCGGTTGGTGAGGGTGTAGGCGCGTTCGCCTTCGACGGTCACGGGCGAGGCCATGCCGGTTTTCGGCCAGTCGAAATACTGATCCTCCGTGCGCTTCGGCACGACGAGCTGCCAGAGCAGATGGCCGTCGTTTTCATCGAGGCAAAGCAGCACGCCGGAGTCTGCGGGGAGCTGCGGGTCGCGTGGGGCGTCGTTGTTTGTGCCGATGAAAATGCGCCCGCCAGCGACGGTCGGCGTGGAGTGGGTCTGCGTGCCGAGCGGCACGATCCACTCGACGTTCTTGCGCGTTGCGAGGTCGAAAGTATCGGGCAGACCGCGCTCATCCGAGACCATGTTGCGCGTGTCCTTTTCGCCCCACTGCGGTTGGTCGGCGGAGTGCAGGGCGGACGCGGTGAGAAAAAGGAGCGCTGGAAAAGGACGGGGAATTTTCATGGAAACGACGAGTTGTTTAACCGCAGAGGCGCAGTGGGGCGAGAGAGGACTGGCGAGCGTTTTTCAAATCAGCCCGCAGCGCACCTCTCAAAAACCTCTGCGCCTCTGCGGTTCTCCCCGCCGCAGCCCGGCAGCGCCTATTTTTTCCCCGCCGCCGGAACCACGACCACGGGGCACTTCGCACCTTTCAAAACACCCTGCGTGATGCTCCCGACGAGCAGCTCGTAGAGAGCGCCGTGGCCGTGCGAACCCATGACGATCATCCCCGCGCCGTGCTCCGCCGCGAGGTCGAGGATTTTTTCCACGATCGGCCCCTGCACGTGCAGCGCGGTGACCGCTAGCCCGCCCGCCGTGGCCTGCGCCTTCAGCTCATCAAGCCGCACATGCTCGGCACGGTAATCGTGCGCCACTGCTACGCGCACGGTCTGCGGCCCCGGCTCGAAGCCGACGAAATCCGGCTCGGGCTCGGCCACTTTGAGCAGCAGGAGATCGCCGCCGAGCGCTTTGGCGAGCACCTGCGCCTCGGCGAGCACGGGCGCGGTGGTGTCGGAAAAATCCACGGGAACGAGAATGGTTTTCATAAGGGTTGCCTCTGCTGTTGTTTTCGAATGCCACACTTTAACCGCGCGCCGGCCGTTTGCCAATGTCGCTTTCATCACGATCGAGGCCGCCGGATGCGTCCAAGGCAGCCCGGGAATTGAGGCTCGCATTGTTCGCAGTTTTCGGTGTTACTCCGTTTTGTCAAAGCACCCTGAACTGCAACGAAAGGAAGCCTATGCCTGCCAAGCCACATCTTTCCGACCGCATCGATCACGTCGTCATCATCGTCAAAGAGAACCATACCTTCGACAATTACTTCGGCACTTTCCCGCGCGCCGCAGGCATCAAGCTGGACCGCGCTGCCAACCCTCCAGCGGATGACCCGAATCACCGCCACGAGGCTTGGGAGAAACGGGCCGCCGACACCGTGCATAAGGTGCAGTATGTGGAGGCGGACATTCCCGCCTACTTCGCGCTCGCCCGCCAATACACGCTTTGCGATCATTACTTTTCTGAGATAGCCGGCCCATCCACACCCAATCACCTGATGCTGATCTGCGGCGATGCGCCGATCATCAACAACCCTCACCATCACTACCGCCCTGGGGTAAGTGACACCTATGAGTTACCCTCGCTGCCTATGGCTTTGGAGAAAGCCGGAATGACGTGGGCTAACTACGGCGGCTACGCCTTTCATTATATTGCGGAACTGGCAGGCCACCCTTTCAACCACGGTTCGGATATGTTTGCCCACCACGCTGCGGCTGGAAAGCTGCCATCGGTATCATGGCTGTATTCCGAAGGTCGGCCCTCGCTCAGCGAGCATCCCACCCAGAATGTGACCGAAGGCGCAGCATGGACCGCGCAGCAAATCCAGGCAATCGTGGACGGCGGGCTGTGGGAGCGCACGGCGGTCTTTGTGACATGGGATGACTGGGGCGGATGGCACGACCACATCGTGCCGCCAAACGTGGAGCAGTGGGACAGCACCAAGGCCCAGCGTCCCGTGGATGCCTTGTCGCAGTTTGACGGCCAGCAGTTCCGCTACGGCTCGCGGGTGCCATGCCTTGTTATCAGTCCCTATGCCCGGCCCGGTCATATCTCAAAGACCGTGCGCTCGCATATCAGCCTGCTCAAGTTCATTCATCGACTCTACGGCATCCATCCGCTGATCCACCCGCGCCTCAAGGATGCCGACGACATGTTCAATTGTTTCGCCCCCAACCAGCACGCGCTCGCGCCTCCGCATAGCTAGCGCTGGCGATGGGTCAGTGCGCGTGTGCAAAAGGGCCGCGCAAGCCGCTTGTCATCGCCGGGGTTCGTGACGAGACTCCCCGCCCCTTCGCCATGAAAATCCTCGTCGCGCCGGATAAATTCAAAGGTTCGCTCTCGGCGGTCGCGGCGGTCGCCGCGATCACCCGCGGGCTGCGCGCGGTGTGGCCCGATGCAGAGATCACCTCCGCGCCCATCGCGGATGGCGGCGAGGGTTTTGCCGAGGCGCTCTGCCAGGCGCTCGGCGGCGTGTGGGTGGAAACGCGGGCGCTCGATCCCATCGGACGCGAAGTCGCGGCGCGCTACGCGTGGGTGGAGGCGGAGCAGCTCGCAATCATCGAGATGAGCGAGGCCTCGGGCCTTTGGCGACTGACGAAAGAAGAGCGCGCGCCGCTGCGGGCGAATACCTACGGCACCGGCCAGCTCATCCGTCATGCGGTCGAGCGCGGTGCGCGGAAAATTCTCGTCGGCCTCGGCGGCAGCGCCACGACCGACGGCGGCGTGGGCATGGCCGCGGCGCTGGGCTACGAATTTCTCACGAGCGACGGCGAGGAACTGGAACTCGTTCCCGGAAAACTCATCGCCCTCACCCGCATCCAGGCGGAAAGCGCGATTGAGATGCCCGAGATCATCGCCGCGTGCGATGTGCAGAATCCCCTGCTCGGTCCGCGTGGCACCGCGCATGTTTTTAGCCCGCAAAAGGGCGCGAGCGACGCCGACATCGTCGCGCTGGAAGGCGGGCTGAGTGCGCTCGCCGATGCTGTGGCCACCGACCTCGGCTGGGATTTCCGTGACACTCCCGGCGCGGGCGCGGCGGGCGGAATCGCGTTTGGGCTGATGAGCTTTTGCGGCGCGAAAGTGTGCTCCGGTTTCGACCTCGTAGCCGAGACGCTGCGGCTCGAAGAGCGTATCGCCGCGAGCGATCTCATCATCACCGGCGAGGGCCGCATCGACGGCCAGACGCTGGAGGGCAAAGGCCCCGCGGGCGTCGCCGCGCTCGCCCGCCGGCACGGCAAACCCGTGCTCGCGCTCGCCGGATCCATTGCCGAAAATGCCGCCGTGCATGCCCTCTTCGACGCCACCTGCGCGATCATCGACGAACCCACCACCCTCGATGCCGCCATGACGCGCGGCGCAGAGTTTCTCGAACGCGCCGCCGCCCGCGCCGCGCGCCTCATTTCCATCGGAACCAAGCTATGAAAGACAAACGCATCGCCATTCTCTTCGCCGGCCAGGGTGCCCAGACCGTGGGCATGGGCCAGGATCTCGCCGCCAAATATCCCGCCGCCGCCGCGCTCTTCTCCCGCGCCGATGAAATCCTCACGCGCCCGCTCAGCACCATCGCCTTCACCGGCCCCGACGAGGAACTCACGCAGACGAAAAACTGCCAGCCCGCGCTCTACGTCCACGGCCTCGCGTGCCTCGCCGCGCTGCGCGCCGAGATCGGCGAATTCCCCATTCACGCCGCCGCCGGGCTTTCGCTCGGCGAGTTCACCGCGCACGCCGCGGCGGGCACGTTCGACTTTGAAACCGGCCTGCGCCTCGTCGCCCAGCGCGGCCTTTTCATGCAGGAAGCCTGCGAGCAATCGAGCGGCGGCATGGCCGCGATGATCGGCGCGGATGAAAGCGCCGTGCGAGCGCTCGCCTCCGAGACGGACGTGGATGTGGCGAATCTCAACAGCCCCGGCCAGGTCGTCATCTCCGGTGAAAGCTCGAAGGTCGCGCACGCCGTCTCGCTCGCCAAAGAGCACGGCATCCGCCTCGCGAAAACGCTCAACGTCGCCGGCGCCTACCACTCGCGGCTGATGAATTCCGCCTTTCTCCAGCTCGGCGAAGAGCTGCAAAAAATCACGCTCGCCACGCCGCGCTTTCCCGTCGTCTGCAACGTGGATGCCACGCCCGTGAGCGAGCCGGATGCGATCCGCGAATCCTTGCAGGATCAGGTCACCGGCACGGTCCGCTGGAGCGAGAGCATCGAGTATCTCGTCGATGAAGCGGGCTGCGATCTCTTCCTCGAACTCGGCCCCGGCGGCGTCCTCGCCGGCCTCCTCAACCGCATCCGCAAAGGCACGCCCTGCCACTCCATCGCCGACTGCGCCACGCTCGACGCCGCACTCACCACGCTGCGCTCATAGCCGCAGCGTGACGATCCGCCGGTTCTTCGTGTCTGCGACGCGAATGCGCATCTGCCCATCCACAGCCACGCCCCACGGCGTGCCAAACTCGCCCTCGCCGCTGCCGCTGTGCCCGAGCTGGCCGAGCAGCTTTCCCTCCGGGCTCACGCGCGAAAGCCGGCCCGCGCCGTACTCCACGATGTAGAGCGCGCCGTCGCCACCGGTCGCGATGTCGTAGGGCAGGTTGAAAGCGAGCGGCTTCCCCGCTTCGCCGAGCAGGCCGATGAACTTTCCGTCGTCCGAAAAAATGAGCACGCGGTTGTTGATCGCATCCGCCACGTAGAGCCGCCCGTCTTTCCATGCCAGCCCGGACGGGCGCTGAAACTGCCCCGGCCCCGTGCCGAAACTCCCGAAACTCGCGAGCCATTTCCCCTCGCGGGAAAACTTCTGGATGCGGTCATTCCCGCCGTATTCGCAAACGTAAAGATTCTCCGCCGCGTCCGCGCAGATGCCCACCGGGTAGAAGAATTCTCCGTCCTTCGTCCCGTGCTGGCCGACGTTTTGCAGCCACTGCCCGTGCGCGTCGAACCACACCACTCGATGATAATGCGTGTCGCAAACGACCACGCGCCCATCGCGCAAAACGACAATGCCCTCGGGCTTCCCCACGCTCACATCGAGCATCTGCCATTTCCGTTTCAGCGCACCTTCACCGTCGTAAATGAGCACGCGTCCGGCGGTGTCGAGCGCGGCGATTTCGCCATCATTGCCCACCGCAATGCTGCGCGGCGTCGGCAGAGTCGCGCCGTCCGGCGGGAGATTCCACACGCGCCACTCGCGCGCGGTGAGCGCGGTCGATTGCGGCGCGCGATGGCAGCCGGTGACGAGGAAAAGCGCGGCGAGCAAGACGAGCAACGCCGCACGCACGCGCATGCCCGCGCGGAGAATTTCGGCACCCGGACGATGAAAGAAACTCCGCGCTGCGCCGCTCGCGACATAGCGCAAATCCACGTCGGCGACCGAGCCGCGAAAGCGCGCCGACTCGACGGTGATCGCACCTGCATCGTCGAGCGTGAGCGCGACCTGCTCGGGCCGGAAGCAGCGCGGGCGCTTGATCTCCGCGCCGAGCCAGAGCGCGGCTTCCTCGGGCGTTAACCAGTTGCCGGGGCCAAGAAAGGTCATCAGCTCGGCAGTCGGCGGCGCGTCGTAGAGTTCGCGCACCGCGCCCTCGTGGACGACGCGGCCTTCGCTTAGGCAGACCACGCGCTCCGCTTCGCCGAGCGCGATTTCGGGGAGGTGCGTGGAGAAGACCAGCGATGCGCCGGCGGCCGCGAGGTGCTCGCGAATAACGCGCCAGTAGTTGCCCGCGCGCGCCGGATCGACGTGTGCGAGCGGCTCGTCCATCACGAGCACGGCGGCGTTCGCCGCGAGCGCGCGTGCGACCGAAAGCCGCGCCTGCTCGCCCTGGCTGAGTTCGTGCGGGCGGGCATCGGCGCGAGCCGTGAGGTCGAAGGCCGCGAGCAGCGCGTCGAACCCGTCGCCGCCGGGACGCGCGATGGCGAGATGCTCGCGCGCGGTGCAGTGCGGCCAGAGCCCGCCGTCCTGCGGCACCCACGCGACGGACGCATTTTTCTGCACGACTCCCGCCGCTTTCTCGAAACCGACGAGCACATTGAGCAGCGAGGTTTTCCCCGCGCCCGACCAGCCGATGACTGCGGTGACGCCGGGGCGCAAAACGAGCGACACGTCGCGCAGCCGCGACGGCGCGAGCGAGACGTGGTCGAGAGTCCAGAGCGGGTCGGCGGCCATTTAGCGGCGTGCATACCAGCGCGCGGCGGGCGCGGTCAAAAGCAGAACCGCCAGGGGCGCGGCAAACGCGGCGAGGAACATGACGGAGAGCACGGCCGTCTGGCCGTAGTGCGCGAGATTGTGCAGGCGGACAAAGACCGGCGTGAGGCCGACGGGCGCGAGGATCGAGCCCGCGGTGAAATCGAAATACGCCCAGCAAAAAAGCTGGAATGCCGCGAGCCAGCGGCGGCGCGTATCGAGCCGCCAAACGAGCGCGGAGGAGCCGGCGATTCTTGCCAAATGCAAAGCGGGATCGTGATGCGAGGCGTCGAGCAGCCAGCGCAGCGGAAGGGCGAAAGGCAGCAGCAAAAACGTGAGCGCGAGGAGCAGCGGGAGAGGGGTGTCGTAGGCGGCATGCAGCGCGGGAAATTGAAACGCAGTGAGGACAAACAATGCGAGGAGCAGCGCACCCAGCAGGCCCGGCAAAGCAAGCGCCAGCGCGACACGGGGGCGCATTGCGATCCACGCGGCAAGCAACCACGCGGCGAGCGCTGCTGCGGCGGCGAAGGCGAGGGATGCCGCGAGGTCGTTCGCGAGGACGAAGTTTTCCACGACCGCCCGGAAGCCCGTGACGGCCTGCGCCGCCACGAAAAGCAGCGGCCACCCGCAGGCGAACAGCGCCGCTCCACCAAGGTACGCGAGCAACGCGCGACGGGCGATGCGACCGGGCGCTTTCCAGGGACCATTCGGTGCGAGGGAAAGTGCGGGTGTGCGCAGGATGAGCGCGAGCACCGCGACCTCGATGGCGAGCGGCAGCGCGGCGAGCCGCAGCGTTGCGCCGAGCGCGAGTCC
>JANXSB010000057.1 GCA_025352865.1 Chthoniobacter sp.
CCCCTCGTTCCGAAGTGAAACTTCGGAACGAGGAAGATGAGGGGAACTCGCCCTCCTGACGCCTCGCCGCCTTGGCTTCAGACAGCACCGAGCGCCGTCTCTACCGCCGCCCGCCGTAACCACCCTCGCGCCGACCTCCGCCGCCACGGGGCGCACCCACGTTTCCACCACCACCCCCACCACGCTGCGGACGGCGCTGCTGCTGCTGGCGCGGGCCGCGGGGCGGGGCGGGCGGCTCGGGCGGGGCGGCGGCGGTGTAGTCGAATCCGTCGAGGCGCTTGCGCGGGATGCCGCGGCCGATGAAGCGCTCGAGGCTGCGCAGGTCGCCGTGCTCGTCGGGGCAGACGAAGCTGAGGGCGTCGCCCACCATGTTGGCGCGGCCGGTGCGGCCGATGCGGTGGACGTAGTCCTCGTTGGTCTTGGGGAAGTCGAAGTTCACGACGTGCGAGATGCCGTCCACGTCGATGCCGCGGGCGGCGATGTCGGTGGCGACGAGGACGCGGACTTCGCCGGCCTTGAAGGCGGCGAGCGAGCGCAGGCGGTGGTTCTGCGACTTGTTGGAGTGCAGCGTGGCGGTCTTGATCTTGCAGGCTTCGAGCTTGCGGGCGATGCGGTCGGCGCCGTGCTTCGTGCGGGAAAAGACGAGGACGGTGTTGTAGTCGGGCTTTTCCAAAAGGGCGACGAGGAGCGCGAGCTTGAGATGGCGCGGCACCTCGTAGGCGACCTGGGTGACGGTCTCGGCGGGGTTCGAGCGGCGGCCCACTTGCACGGTGCTGGGCTGGAAGAGGAACTCGTGCGTGAGCGCCTCGATCTCGGGTGAGAGCGTGGCGGAGAAGAGCAGGGTCTGCCGCTTTTTCGGGAGCGCTTTCACAATGCGCCGGATGCTGGGGAGAAAGCCCATGTCGAGCATGCGGTCGGCTTCGTCGAGGACGAGAAAATCGAGCGAGGAGAAGTCGCCGTGGCGCTGGCTCATCAGGTCGAGCAGACGGCCCGGCGTGGCGATGATCATCTCCGTGCCATCGCGCAACGCCTGCACCTGCGGGCGCTCGCCCACGCCGCCAAACACCGTGGCCATGCGGATGGGCATGTGCCGAGCATAGGCCCGCACGTTTTCCTCGATCTGCACCACCAACTCCCGCGTGGGTGCCAGCACCAGCGTGCGGATGCGGCGGCCCACGAGCGGCTTCACGCCGAGGAGCTGGAGCATGGGGAGGACAAAGGCCGCGGTCTTGCCCGTGCCGGTCTGCGCGATGCCGATGACATCGGTGCGCGCGAGAATCTTCGGGATTGCCGCGGCCTGGATGGGCGTGGGCTCCGTGTAGCCCGCGTCTTTGAGGGCGGCGAGGATGCGGGGTTCGAGACCGAGGGCTTGGAAAGACATAGAGTGTGGCCGCGGGAAATCGCGGGCGGCGAGTATCGGGGCGATGGGCGAAATAGCAAACGTCGGCATCGACGCGCGTCGAAAACGGGCGGATGCTTCCGGTAACCAAGGAGGCTTTTATGAACGCTGCGCACTGGCACCTCGCTATGAACCACATCCCGGTCGTCGGCGTTTGTTTCGCCGCGTGTCTGCTGGCTTTCGCTTTGTGGAAAAGGCGCGCGGAATTTTTCGGCGTGTGCCTCGGCGCATTCGTCATCCTCGCCGTCCTCACTGTGCCCGTTTATCTCACCGGCGATCCCGCCGAAAGCGCCATCATGGAAATGCCCGGCGTGGAGGTGGACGAAGCGCTCGTCCATCCGCATGAAAACGCGGCGCTGTTCGCGTTCATCGGCATCGGTGTGCTCGGCGTCGCCGCACTCGGCGGTCTCATCGCGGGGCGAAAGGCGGCGGCACCTCCGCGGGCGGTCGTCATCGCGGTCTTCATCCTCTCGCTCGTTGAGGCGAGCATCCTCGCCCGCACCGCGTATCTCGGCGGGCACATCCGGCATCCTGAAATCCGCCCCGCCGGTCCCGCTGCCGCGCCGGCCGCAAAGAGCAGAGGAGAGTGAAAATCCGTATTGACATCAGGCTGCCGAAGTCGTCCGTTCGTCGCACGGGATTACGGAAAGTTAAAACCAGCGCATCATCTGAAACTCATGAAACCCACCAAACTCCTCCCACACGTCGCGGCCTTCCTCGGACTCGCCTCCAGCACCGCCTTCGCCACCATCACGGGCATCTCGTTTGCCGGCCCCGGCGGCACCGGCAGCAATGGGCTCACCTCGGGCAATCTCACGGAGCCGCAACTGACTTTCACGAGCGTGAATTTCATCGACGTGATGATCAGCGTCGATTCGTCAGGCACCTACAATTTCAACCAAGCGCCCGGCTTTGGCACGACGGTGAACAATACCGGACAGACCTGGACGGGCTTCGATCTCATCCTGCTCGGCGGCGGCGTGGGCACCTTCCTCAATTCACCCTGGCAGGATTTTCCCGGTGTATTGTCGGCCGCGTTTTTGCCGACGCACCTTGTTTTCTCGGGCGAAAATGTGCCGACGGCCACCAGCATCGGCTATTTTGGGAACTTCAGCGCGAGCGGCCCTGGGACGGTGACGGTCCGCGAGAAGCCGGTGGTGGCTGCGCCCGAGCCCACGTCACTCGCGCTCCTCGGCATCGGACTTTCCGGCCTCGGTCTGGTGCGGCGTCGCCAGCGCTAGGAATCGCCGCTTTTTCCCTCATTCCCAAACGGCGGGTGCGGCGCGCTACGGTTTCGTCACGCACAGGCGGAGGAACTCCTTCGGATTCGCACCGCCGAGCGAATAGGCGGAGCGCCAGACGTAGGTCGCGGTGCCGTCGGAGAATGACGGCGTGGATATTCTACACCGCCGCGCGCCGTGACAAACGCCGCGCCGCCCGCTACACCCCGCGCATGCCAGCGAACCCGCCCGACGGCGTGACCGTCATCGACCACCCGCTCGTCCAGGTGAAGCTCACCCAGCTCCGCGACGTGCAGACCGGCTCGCGCGAATTCCGCGCGCGGCTCAACGAGCTTTCCACGCTCATGGTCTTCGAGGCCACGCGCGACCTCGCCACGCAGCCCGCGCTGATCCAGACGCCGCTCGCGCCGTTCGAGGGCCGCGAGCTCGCGCGGCCCGTGGTCGTCGCGCCAATCCTCCGCGCTGGGCTCGGGCTCGTGGAGGGCATGCTCCGGCTGCTCCCGCACGTCAGCGTGGCGCACATCGGCATGTTTCGGAACGAGCAGACGCACCGCCCGGAGAGCTACTATTTCAAAGCCCCCGCGCACCTCGCGACCGCCGACGTGATCCTCGTCGATCCCATGCTCGCCACCGGCGGGAGCGCCACCGGCGCGGTCACGCAGTTGAAAAGCGCGGGCGCGAAATCCGTGCGCTTCGTCTGCATCGTGAGCTGCGCCGAAGGTCTCGCGCAACTCCGCGGCGCGCACCCCGACGTGCGCATCTTCACCGCCGCCATCGACCCCGAGCTGAACGACCGCGCCTACATCGTCCCCGGCCTCGGCGACGCCGGCGACCGCTACTTCGGCACGGTCTAGCCGGAAACACCGACGAACTTCCCCGGATTCAAAATTCCCAGCGGGTCGAGCGCGGTTTTCAGCGCGGCGTGGACTTCGCGGCTGACGGGCGTGGTCGCCTGCGGCCACCAGCGTTCTTTCGCCAGACCGATGCCATGCTCGCCGGTGATGACGCCGCCCCACGCGAGCACTTGCGCGAAGAGTTCGTCGAGCGCGCGACCGACTTTTTTTTTCACCGCCGCGTCGTCGTGGTAGTGCGCGGCCATGATGTTGACGTGGATGTTGCC
>JANXSB010000038.1 GCA_025352865.1 Chthoniobacter sp.
GTACCGCTCAGCGCGATCGCCTTCGACGATTTCGGCCTCGACGAGGTTCGCGTCCTCTATCGCAAGACGACTACCGAGGAGTATGCGTCTCGCTCCCTGTGGACCGCCGGGCAGAAGCCGTTGCGGAACCTGAATCTCGAGTCGCAACTCATCGAGGCGAACGACCTGAAGACGGGTGGAGCGCTGCACTTCCTCCTCGAGGCCCAGGACACGCGCGGCCAGACGAAACGCACCGAGGAGTTCGTGGTCCGCATCGCCGCCGACGGCGCGACGGCTGACAAGGCGCTCGCCGAACTCGACAAGGTGCAGGACACGTTCCGCGACAAGCTCGTCAAGCTGCTCGGCGACCAGAAGAAGGTCAAGGAGAAGCTCGACGACCTGAACAAGGAGAACGCGAAACTCACCGAGAAACTCGCCGACATCAAGGAGAAGACTCCCCCGCCGGTCGATCCGAAGGAGCCCGCCCCCAAGACCAACCCCGAGGACGCGAAGAAGATCCCGGCTCTGACGCCCGAGGAGCAGAAACGCCTCGCCGAGATCCAGAAGGAACTCGCCAAACTCGGGGCGGACGAGCAGAAGAACGCCGACCTCGCCGACACCCTGAACAAGGAACTGAAGAAGAACAACGAGGACGCCGCCAAGTCCGACCTCCTGCCGAAGCCAGTCCTCGACCAGATGGCCGCGACGCAGAACCTCTTCGAGAAGGCGGTCGCCGACGCATTGAAGAACCTCAAGAAGGATCTCGAGGATGACGCCAAGTCGAAGACGCCGGATCTGAAGGATCTCAAGGACAAGAGCGACGCGGTGGACAAGAACCTCGACAAGGTCAAGGACAAGCTCGACGCCCTGAAGGACGCGCGCAAGGATCTGAAGGACGACCTGCAAAAGGCCCTCGAGGCGCTAAAGGACAAGGTCGCCAAGGCCGACGCCAAGGCGACGGCCAGCGACCTCGAGGACCTCAAGGCGTTCCTGGAGAAACTGCGCAACCAGACGAAAGAGGCCCGCGAGAAGAACGACGAGAACGCCGACGACACAGCGAACGAGAAGGGCGACCCGAAGAAAAACAAGGAGGCCAAGGAAGACATCGAGAAGCAACTCGAGAAGCTGCTCGCCAAGGCCAAGGCGCTCCTCGACAAGAAGGACAAGGACGATCCCGAGTTCCCCGACGCCCCGTTCCGGGACGAGAAGGAAGACAAAGTAGCGCCGCGCGAGGCGGACACCGACGAGCCTCTTCCGAAGAAGAAGGACAAGGATAAGGCCGACGCCAAGGACAAGGACAAGGCCGACCCGAAGGACAAGAAGGACGCCGACGACGAGGACGAGAAGAAGTTCATGCCCCGTTTGGGCGGCAAGAAGGAGAAGATCGACCCGCGCTACAAGGGCAAGCAGCGTCCCACGAAGAAGAAGGACAAGGGCGACCCCGACGACAAGGAGGACGCCGCCGACAAGCAGAACCAGGACTCGAAGGACGCCGACTCCGCCGAGAAGGCGCTCGTCGCGGACAAGAAGAGCCTCGAGGATCTGCTCGACCAGCTGGGCAAGCCCGGCAAAGGCAAGAAGGGCAAGGGGGAGAAGGACGACCCGGCGGACGGCGAGGCCCAAAGCCTGGCCGACCAACTCGCGGCGCTGATGCAGTCGAAGTCGATGCGCGAGGCGATGGCGATGGCCGCCGCCGCGAAGTCGGCCCAGAAGGGGAAGCCGGCGAACGGCAAACCCCCACCACCGACGCCGAGCGCCAAGGGCAACCTCGAGGGCGGTGAAGGCCCGCGAGGGGACGGCGAGTTGGGCAAACTCGACCCCGCGACCCGCGCCATGATCCTTAAAATGCCACCGTCGAAGTACCGCGAAGAACTGATTCGCGGCCTCAACGAGCAAGGCCCGGAGGCGTATCGTGCCTTCATTCAGAACTACTTCGAGCAGCTCACCGAGAAGCGCTCGAAGAAGTGATGTCGCACCCGTAGGGTGGGTCGAGCGGAGCGAGGCCCACCGGCACTTCACGGACTTCACCCCTACCCAGGACGCCGCGGGCTGGTGGTGGGCCTC
>JANXSB010000110.1 GCA_025352865.1 Chthoniobacter sp.
GCTCAATTGGATAGAGCATCTGACTACGAATCAGAAGGTTCCGTGTTCGAGTCACGGCGAGTGCACCACCGGGGCTGAAACTCCCGTCCCGCTCCCGCCTGCCGCACAGACTTTTTCCCGGACAAAGATTTTCCCGCAGCCTCGCGGTGGCATTGCTTGTGCCGCATGCACGGATGGCGTTTCTTCGCGCTGCGCAAAAAATGAAGGTTCCACTTTTCATCGCGGTGTTGCTGGCCGGTGCTGCCGCTCTCGGAGCCGCGCCGGACGATGTCTCCTACCGGCTGCGGCGCATCGTGAAAGGGACGAAGGTTCCTGCCGTCGCCGCAGCGGTGGTGGTGGATGGGCAGATCGCCGCATTCGGGGCGACGGGCCTGCGCAGCGCGGACGACACGACGGCAGTGACGCCCGAGGACGTGTGGCATCTCGGCTCCTGCACGAAGTCGATGACGGCCTCCGTGGCCGCGATGCTCGTGGAGGACGGTGCGCTGCGCTGGGACTCGACGATCGGCGAAATCTTTGCCGACCTCGGCGACGCCGTCCGGCCCGCGTGGCGCGACGTGAAACTGGAGCAGCTCCTCGTCCATCGCGGCGGTGCGCCGCACGATCCGCCGGCGGCTTTGTGGAAGGCGGCGTGCGAGCGCAAAGGCACCGCGACCGAGCAGCGGCGCGCTTTCACCGCGGGCATCCTCGCCACCGAGCCGGAGAAGCCGCCGGGCACGCATTGGATTTATTCGGACTGCGGCTACGCCATCGCGGGCGCGATGATGGAGCGCGCGACGGGCAAGGCGTGGGAGGAACTCATGCGCGAGCGGCTCTTTGTCCCGCTGGGTTTGAAAAGCGCGGGCTTCGGCGAACCCGCGACCGTCGGCCAGTTCGACCAGCCGTGGGGCCATACCGGCGAGGAGGCACCCTACGATCCCATCCCGCCCGGCACCCCGGAGGCCGACAACCCGCCGGCCATCGGTCCCGCGGCCACGGTCCACATGACCATCTCCGACTTTGCCCGCTACGCCGCCTGGCATGTGGCCGGAGCGCGGGGCGAGGGAACGCTGCTCACGCCGGCGAGTTTCAAAAAGCTGCACGCCCCGGCGGAGAAGCAGGAATACGCGATGGGCTGGGTGGTCACGAAGCGCCGCTGGGCCGGCGGCACCGCGCTCATGCACAATGGCGACAACACCATGTTTTACGCCGTGATGTGGCTCGGGCCAACGGCGAATACGTGCTTCGTGGCCGCGTGCAATGCCGACGGCCCCGAGGCGAGCGAGGCGTGCGATGAGGCGATCACCATGCTCATCAATGACTACTGACCTCCGGCGGATGCTGGAGGTGGGCGCGTAAAAAAACAGTCATCCTGAGCGGTATCTATGCAGTTGAATTTGTTTCTTAAACGCAGAGACGCAGAGACCGCGAAGGAAGATTCCATGGCGCCAACTCACTCTCCATCGGGTGATCGCTCCCGGTGCCACCTCTGCGTCCTCTGCGCCTTCGCGTCTCTGCGTTATATCCAAATCCGATCTGCATAGATACCGCTCAGAATGACTGGCTTCGCGCTTGCGCGAGGCGGCGTGGCCCGCGATGTTCCGCACCTTTTTTCCGCCATGCTCACGCTTTCCCAAGTCTCCAAAGCTTTCGCCGGCCGCACGCTTTTCAGCGACGTCTCGCTCCAGGTGAACCGCGGGGACCGCATCGGTCTCGTCGGGCCAAACGGCGCGGGCAAATCGACCTTGTTCTCGCTCATCCTCCGTGACGCGACGCCAGACGACGGACGCGTGATTGTGGAAAAGAACGCCACGCTCGGCTTCCTCCCGCAGGAAACCGCGCCCGCCGGCGAGGAAACCGTGCTCGAGCTGGCGTGCGCGATTTCGCCCGAAATGGCGAAAGCCCAAAGCGCCATCAAGCGCCACGAACTCGCCGGCACGCACGACGAGGAGGAATACCACGACGCGCTCGGCACCTTCGCCGAACTCGGCGGCTGGCAGCTCGAACCCAAGGCGAAGCAAATCCTCCACGGCCTCGCCTTTCGCGAGTCTGATTTTGACCGTATTGCGCGGACGATGAGCGGCGGCTGGATCATGCGCGCCCACCTCGCGCGGCTCCTCGTGATGGAGCCGGATTTGCTCCTGCTCGATGAGCCGACAAACCACCTCGACCTCGAATCGCTCTATTGGTTTCAGGAATATCTCCAGTCGTATCCCGGCGCGATTTTGATGATCTCGCACGACCGCGAATTCCTCAACGCGCTCGTCGATTCCATCGTCGAAATCTCCCACCAAAAGCTCAACCGCTATCGCGGCAACTGGGACAAATACGTGATCGAGAAAGTGCAGCGCGAAGAAATCCAACTCGCCGCTTACAAGAACCAGCAAAAGGAAATCGCGTCGCTCCAGCTTTTCGCCGACCGCTTCCGCGCCAAGGCCAGCAAAGCCTCGCAGGCGCAGAGCAAGCTGAAGCAGATCGACCGGATGGAGAAAATCGAGGCGCCGCTGAACCAGGAAAAAACCGTCCACATGCGCTTCCCGCAGCCGCCGCGCTCGGGCTCGCGGTCGATCACGCTCAAGGACATCGACTTTTCCTACGGCGATCTCGCGGTCTATCGCGGGCTGGAGTTTGAGGCCGAGCGCGGCCAGCGCACCGTGCTCGTTGGGCCGAATGGCGCGGGCAAATCCACGCTCATCAAACTGCTCGCCGGCACGCTCACGCCTGAGCGCGGCACGCGCGAACTCGGGCACAACGTGAAGGTCGGCTACTTCGCGCAGCACCGGATGGAAAACCTCAACGCGAAGCAGACCGTGCTCGAAAGCGTGCAGGACATGCCGAACCCCGTCGGCGAGCAGCAGGCGCGCACCGTCCTCGGCTCGTTTCTCTTCCGCGGCGACGATGTCTTCAAACCCGTCGGCGTCCTCAGCGGCGGCGAAAAAACCCGCC
>JANXSB010000120.1 GCA_025352865.1 Chthoniobacter sp.
AGGATACAGAACCAATATGGAGGTGCAAGGAAAATCTATGGAGACGCGGGAGATAATGCGGAGCGCATGCTCCCTTGAATCCATAACCTTTTTAGCTCGTCCCGAAAACATCTATGCGCCATGTATGTAATTACCAACTCCATTTGGTAACGCCGTTAGGAGGTAAACTCTGTTTCCCATGGCGGGGGTGTCTGCCGGGGCAGAGCCGGATGAGGGTGGAAATGGGGATAGGTGGCGCGATTTGCTCATCGGGCGGTTTTACTCTGGAATTCTGCGGCGGAAATGGCTTCCCCGACTGCGGAAGCGGAGTCCCCGGCTGCAGAAGCGACCTGCCCGCCTGCGGAAGCGGGTTCCCGGAGCGCCGCGGCGACCTCGCCGAGCGCGGAAGCGACCTCCCCCACTGCGGAGGTGCCCCCGCCGGGCGCGGAAGCAGCGTCCCCGAGCGCCGAAGCTCCTTTCCTTTTGCTCTCGTTCCCAAAGTTAGCGCCAGCGCTTTGGGAACGCCGACTGGTCTTGAAAAACTGCGTTTCCTTTTCCAAAGCGGCGCAACGGCTGTGCATGGCGAGAGGGATGCCGAACGGGAAAACGGAGTTCCCAAGCGAGTCCCATGTTCCCAAAACGGCTTCGGCAACTTTGGGCACCTCCCGCGCCGGCGGGCAGGGAAGCCTTCGCGAAGGTGCGACAGACATCTTGCCAGCGCGGCGACCGCCCCGTTAACGTTCCTCCCCCATGAAATCAGCCATTCTCCCCATTTGTGCCGCGATCCTGCTCTGCGGCTGCAGTACGCCCCGGTCTTTTACCAAGCGAACAGCGCTTCCGCCCAAAGCGAATATCGCCGCCTTGCATGCGAGAGCCGAGCGCGGGTCGGCGCAGGCGCAGAACAGCCTCGGCTCAATGTATGCCACAGGTCGTGGCGTGCGGAAGGACTACGCCGAGGCGGTGTGGTGGTATCGCAAGGCTGCGGAACGCGGGCACGCCCTGGCGCAAAATAATCTCGGCTTTGCGTATGCCCAGGGTGATGGCGTGCGGAAAGATGATGAGGAGGCGGTGCGATGGTATCGCAAGGGCGCAGCGCAAGGGTCGGCGCCGGCGCAGAACGGGCTCGGCTATATGTATGCGATGGGTCGAGGCGTGAAAAAGGACTACATGGAGGCGGGCAAGTGGTTTCTGCTGGCGGCGAGGAAGTGCCAGGTAAATGCGGAGAGGAATTATGCCTGGCTGCGACGACGTTTCCTGACGCCCGCGCAGTGCGAAGAGCTGGAGCGAAAGGCGCGGGTTTTCTTCCGGCCGGGCCGGCCGGCTTAAAGCGCGGCCGGGTGGCCGTCCGCAATTCCGTATGCTTCACGACGACCTGACCCAATTCCGCGCTCAGCAGCTCACCCGCCGGGCTTTTCTCGGACGCGCCTCGCGCGGGCTGGGCGCGCTCGGTTTCGCCTCGCTGCTCCAGCCGGGGCTGCTCGCCGCCGCGGCGGACAAATGGCCGGGCGTCGTCAATCCGCTGCATTTTCCGGCGAAGGCGAAGCGGGTGATCTACCTGTGCATGGCGGGCGGGCCTTCGCATCTGGAGACGTTCGACTTCAAGCCGAAGCTGCGGGAACTCAGCGGGCAGGCGATGCCGGAGTCGATCACCAAGGGGAAGCAGATCGCGCAGCTCCAGGGGCAGGCGCTGAAATGTTTCGGGCCGCAGCATGACTTCAAGAAGTTCGGCGAATGCGGGGCGGAAATCTCGGAGCTGTTTCCGCAGATCGGCTCGGTGGCGGACGACATCTGCATCATCCGCTCGATGACCACCGAGGCGATCAACCACGATCCCGCGCACACCTTCATGCAGACCGGCACCGTGATCAGCGGCCGGCCGAGCATGGGCGCATGGGCGACCTATGGGCTCGGCAGCGAGGCGGACAATCTGCCGGGTTTTGTGGTGCTCACGTCGCATGGAAAAGGCGGGCAGAATCAGCCAATCGCCGCGCGCCAATGGTCGGCGGGCTTTCTCCCGAGCCGTTTCCAAGGCGTGCAGCTTCGCGGCAAAGGCGATCCGGTCTTGTACCTGTCAAACCCCGCGGGCGTCTCGCGCGACGCGCAGCACGAGGTCATCGAGGCGGTGAACACGATCAACCGCGCGACGAACGAACTCACCGATGACCCGGAGATTGCCACGCGCATCGCGCAGTACGAGATGGCGTTTCAAATGCAGGCGAGCGTGCCGGAACTCAACGACGTGAGCGGCGAACCGGCGAGCGCGCTGGAGCTTTACGGGTGCAAGCCGGGGGACGGTTCGTTCGCGTCGAATTGCCTGCTCGCGCGGCGGCTCGCGGAGCGCGGCGTGCGCTTCATCCAGCTTTACCACAAGGACTGGGACCACCACGGCAACATCAAGGACGACATCAAGACCAAGGCCAGTGAGGTCGATCGCGCGAGCGCCGCGCTCATTCAGGATCTCAAAGCGCGCGACATGCTGAAGGACACGCTGGTCATCTGGGGCGGCGAGTTTGGCCGCACGCCGATGTCGCAAGGAAACGGACGCGATCACCACATCGCGGGCTTTTCCATCTGGATGGCGGGCGCGGGCATCCAGGGCGGCATGACCCACGGCGCGACGGACGATTTTGGCTACAGTGCCGTCGAGGACGTGGTGGAAGTCCACGACCTCCACGCGACGATGCTGCACCTCCTCGGCATCGACCACAAACGGCTGACCTACCGTTTCCAAGGCCGCGATTTCCGGCTCACGGATGTGAGCGGGAATGTGATCAAAAAGATTCTGGCGTAGCGCGGACGCGACGTTACTTCGCGTTGAACTGCACCCAGTCGAGGTTCATCAGGCCGCCTTTGCCGGGGTTGATGAAGACGGCGTGGATGTCGGTGCGCGTGCGCGGCGCAGACGGTGCGAGCGCGCATTGCGGCTCGATCCATTTGTCCCAGCCGCCGGTGTTCGGTACGTCCACGGTGCCGAGCAGGTCGCCGGTCGGGGAGCCGGCGTGGAACTCGATTTTGCCGCCGACATTTCCCGAGCTGGCGCGCGCGGTGATGCTGCCGATGTCGGCGAGATTGATCGCGGCAAACTTCACGCTGTGGCCGTGGTCGATCGCGCCGATCATGCTGCCGAGGATTTTCGCGCCTTGAATTTCGCCGGCCTCGGCTTCGAGGCGGCGCGAGCGCAAAGCGACACCGGCTTTGCCGCTGAGCGAGCCGGCGGGCGCGCGTCCGGCGTCGGCGTAGGTGGCTTCGAGGAAGAGCGTGCCGGGTTGATCTTCCTTCGGAGCGGTGATTTCGCCGGTGAGGCCGCGGGTGAGCGCGGGGCCGCCTTTGCCACGCTCCAAGCCGAAGACCCAGCGGAGCATGATGGTGACTTCATCCGTGGTGTGCTGCGGGTGCGGAAGCATGGGGACTTCGCCCCAGATTTTCGTGCTGCCGTCGCGCACGCGCTGCACGCTGGCGTCGAGCGCGGCGGGCTGGCCGCGGTATTTGGCGGCGATGTCCACGAGCGGCGGGCCGACGATTTTCTGCTCGATCGCGTGGCAGTTGAAACAGTCGCTCGCCTTCATCAGCGCAAAGCCGGGATCGCCCGCGACCGCCTTGCCATCGGCGCGCACAAAGGCGCTGCTGACCAGCGTGCGGATGCTGAATTCATCAGGCTTCGCGGTCGATGCGCCGTCTTCGGCATCGTTCACGGAGACGCTGTATTTCACCGGCTGACCGGGGGTAAAAAAGTCGCCGTCCTGCGGACTGTCGAACTTCACCACCGGCGCGGTATTGCCCACGATGATCGGCGCGCTCGCGGTGCCGCTCGCGCCCTGCGGATCGGTCACGCGCAGCTCGACGCGGTAGTTGCCGGGCTCTTTGATCGTGAGCTGCGGATTCGCCTCGGTGGAGACGACCGGGCCACCGGGCTGGAGCCGCCATTCGTACTTCAGCGCGTCGCCCTCGTGGTCTTTCGAGCCGGCGCTGGAAAGGCTCACGGTCAGCGGCTCGCGGCCCGCCGCGGGCTGCGCACTGGCCACGGCCACGGGCGGGAGGTTGCCGTACACGTAGCTGATCTTCACCAGTTTCGAGTCCTTGTTTGCCCCCCACGTTTCGCCGTAGTCGAGGAGGTAAAGGCAGTGGTCTTTGCCGAAGACCGCATCGACCGGGCGCTGGAGCAGTGTGGCTCCGGCGGCGATTTGCGGTTTCAGTTTTTCGATCTGCTCGGGCTTGTTGCCGAGGACGACGGCGCTGGTGAAGGGCTCGATGGCGACGAGGTTCGAGTCGGCGTCGAGCCGCGCCCATTTCAGCGCGGGCCGCTCCCAATCCCAGAAAAGCAGGCAGCGATTGAAATACTGCGGGAAGCCATTGGTCTCCCGGATGTGGACGCCGCAGTAATAGACCGGCCCGGCGCACGCGGTGCGTCCGCCTTCGCCCATCTCGGTGAACTCGCGCGGCTGGCGGTACGGCCACCAAATCATCGCGGGCTGCGCGGGCGGCAGGTCGCGCAGGCCGGTGTTATTCGGGCCTTCGTTGACCGGGTGCTGCGGGTCGAAAAGCGGCCCCACCGTCTTCGCGGTGTAGTCGTAGTCGGCGTAGGCGAAATTGTTTCCGACGAAATACGGCCAGCCGAAGTTGCCCGCTTTTTTCGCCTGATTGATCTCGTCGTAACCGCGCGGCCCGCGCGGGCCGTCGTCGCCGGCATCGGGGCCGACCTCGCCCCAATAGACGTAGCCGGTCTGCGCATCGATCGACATGCGCCACGGATTGCGGCAGCCCATCGCGTAGATTTCGGGCCGCGTCTGCGGCGTGCCGGGCGGAAAAAGATTGCCCGCTGGGATTTCGTAAGTGCCGTCCGGCTTCGGGCGGATGCGGATGATTTTTCCGTTGAAACTGTTCGTGTTGCCCGCGGATTTCTGCGCGTCCCACGGCTCGCGGCCGGGGCGCTCGTCGAGCGGCGCGTAGCCGTTCGAGTCGGCGTGCGGATGGGTGTTGTCGCCGGTGGAAAAGTAGAGGCAGCCGTCCGGCCCGAACCGGACTGTGCCGGCGTGGTGGCAGCATTCCTTGCGCTGCTCCTCGAATTGCAGCAGCACCTTTTCGCTCGCGAGGTCGAGGGTGTCGCCGCGCATGGTGTAGCGGCTGAGATGCTGGCCGGGAAAATCCTTTGGCGAATGCAAGCAGTAGATCCAGCCGTTCTCCGCGAATTTCGGATCGAGTGCGAAACCGAGAAATCCGTTTTCCTGTCCGGTGAAAACGTCGATCTGACCGGCTTCCACGATTTGTTTCGTGTCGGGGTGGTAGATCTTCAGCTTGCCGCCGTACTCGTTGAAAAAGATGCGCCCATCCGGCGCGATCGCGAGCGCCATCGGCTGCGGGATGCCCTCGAAAAGCGTCTCCACCTTGAAGCGGTAATCGGGCGGCACGTCGGCGGCGAGCGTGGTGGAGACGGCTGCGAGGAGGGCGATGAGGGAATGGCGCATGGCGGGAAATGTTTCGTGGCAATACGTGGCCGGTGGAATTCTTAGCGAGGATATTCCCGTGCGCACAGTGCCCGTCTGTCATCGTGAGCGGAGTAGGCTCAAGTCCCGCCCGGCGCGGCGGGAATTTTTTTCAACACCGCAGCGATGAAGCGAGAACGCGGCGTGACGGCCTTGCCGTTTTCCCTACACTCCGCCGCGTGAAACAAATCCTAACTTTGATTGTGGCTGTCGGGCTCGCGGGCAGTGCGACAGCGGAATGCGCGACCGTCACGGCGGGCGGTGAAACTTTGCGCCAGAGCGCGGCTCCGGCGTCGGTGAATCTGCACCAGATGATCGTGCCGAAGGGGCGCTACGGACGGCATATCGAGTTTCCGCTGCGCGCGACTTACATCACCATCCACAGCACCGACAGCCCCAACGCCAGTGCGCTCGTGCATGCGCGCGGAATGGCCGCGGGAAATTTTCGCGGGCGGACGAAATGGAACCGCACGGGCTACATGACGTGGCACTTTTCCGTGGATGACCGCGAGGCGATCCAGTCGCTGCCGCTGAACCTCCAGGGCGAGCACGCGGATCACGACGGGCCGGGGAATAACACGAGCATCGGGATCGAGATTTCCGAGTTGCGCGACCGGCGGCGGCAGGCGGCGGCGATTGACCGCGCGGCGCGGCTCACGGCGTGGCTGATGCACGACCGGGGCATCGCGCTCGAGCATGTGGTGCCGCACTACCACTGGCCGCAGCGGCATTTTCACAACAACATGAAGAACTGCCCGCGCATCCTGCTCGAACACGGGAAGCCGGGGCCGCGGTGGGACG
>JANXSB010000125.1 GCA_025352865.1 Chthoniobacter sp.
GGGGCGAGCGCAGCGAGGCGGCATGCGCGGCGGATTCACGTTCGCCCACCGCCTCGCTACGCTCGCCCGGCGGACGGCACGGAGTGCCGTCCCTACCATCGCTGGCGCGATGCTGCTGGCCTGCACGCTGCGCGCGCAGGACGCCGCGCCGAATCCGCTGAACGTCCTCGTCCAGACGCTCGGCAAAATCGACAGCCCGGAGTCGCAGGCAAACATCCTGCGCGGGATGAACACCTCGCTCAAAGGCAAGCGCGGTGTGGCCGTGCCCGCCGCGTGGCCCGCGCTTTATGAAAAGCTGAAGACCAGCCCGAGCGAGGACGTGCGCCAGCAGGCGCAGGCGCTCGCAGCAACCTTTGGCGGCGGCGCGGCGCTCGAGGAAATGCGGAAGACGCTCGCCGATCCCGCCGCCAATCTCGACGCACGCAAAGCCGCGCTCGACTCGCTGCTCGCGGCCAAGGACGCGCCCACGCTGCCCCTGCTCCTCGACTTCGCGAAACCACCTGGCCCTCTCCGCGCGCTCGCTTTGCGCGGACTCGCCGGTTTCGACGACGCCCGCATTCCCGCACACATCCTCGCCCTTTACCCCACGCTCGACGCCGCGGAAAAGCACGACGCCCTCGGCACGCTCCTCGCCCGCACCGCCAGCGCCCGCGCGCTCACCGCGGCCATCGACGCAAAGAAACTCCCCCGCGCCGACATCACCGCTCCCCTCGCCCGCCAGCTCCAGAGCCTGCACGACGCGGAGATCGACGCATGGATGGCGAAGAACTGGGGCACCGTCCGCACCTCCTCCGAGGACAAGCAAAAGCAGATCGCAAAGTTCAAAGAATTCCTCACCGCCGACTCCATCCTCCGCGCCAACGCCGGGCACGGGCGCGCGCTTTTCAGCCAGACCTGCGCGCTCTGCCACACCATCTTCGGCGAAGGCGCAAAGATCGGCCCCGAGCTGCCCGGCGCGTTTGAGGACATCGACTACCTGCTGCAAAATATCGTCGATCCGAACGCGATCATCGGAAAGGACTACCAGCAGACTTTCATCGAAACCAAAGACGGGCAGATGTTCTCCGGCATCATCGCCTCCGACGACGCCACGGCGGTGACTTTGAAAACGCTCGCCGGTCCCGCGACCGTGCAGCGCGCGGACATCAAGGCGCTGGAAATCAGCCCGAACTCGCTCATGCCCGAGGGTCTGCTCGGCGCGCTCGACGAGGACAGCGTGCGCGATCTTTTCCTCTACCTCCACCAGCGCCAGCAAGTGCCGCTGCCCACGCCGCGGTAACGTTACCCGAAAAAGCCCGGCAAATTCGCCGGGCAAAACTGCCGGAGTGCAGCTTAGGGTTTGCGAAGCTGCTCCTTGAGTTGTTTCGAAGCCATGGTGTAACCACCGTCGCCGCCGTCAATGAAATGGATGTGCTGGCCGTCCTGAATATCCTGAACAAAACAGGTCATAAGGGCGACATCGGAGAGATGGATGCCATAGCAAAGCCTCCCTTCGAGGCGCTGCGCTTCCAGATAAGCGCGAATGGTTTCGACCTGTTCGTCCGAGCAATCCAGAATCATCCGCAGCATGTCGTCGAACTTCCGGTGATCGGAGTGCTCCCGCATGGAAGCGCGGTAGCGCCGCGCGTTAAAGACCAACGGTGGCCACCGGTGCTTGAAGACCAGCACCGCGGCGGCAATCTCCAATAACCGTTTAAGGTAGGACAGGGTCGTTTTGCGGGTGTGGAATCGTGATTCCCCCTGGATACAGTCAGCCGCACTCCGGTAGCTCAGCGACTCATTGCTCACGGGGTTCGTTTCATCGAGTTGCCCGTCGTAAATCCGGTTCAACTCCGCCAGGAGTTCGTCATAAACCCTGGCCGCAGGTTCCACCTGCGACCGGACGAGCAGCGCCATGATCCGCCCGCGTCTGCTGGGGAGCGCGTTCCACCGGCACGAAAGTCCCGTCAGTTCCAGATCGCCGTCCGTGGCCGCCTCGACGCAATACACCGAGGCCTCCCCTTTGATTCGTTTCTCCGCCTCACTCAAGCCGCCGCCGCGAAAGATAGCCGTGCATTTGCCTGCTCGCAGTTCGTGCTTGGCCACCTCAATGGCGTGCCCCGTCCGATGCACCTCACCCACGGTGATGCGTCCGACCCGCAGTTCGATTTGAAACTGATTGCGGGACAACCGTTGCAGACGTCTTAGGCCGTCGAGCACGCGGTCAATCACCTCCGGTGGCACCAGCAGGGTCGCGCCATCACCGCCGAACATGCAGGGAAAATCCCGGCCAAGCAGCCCGCTGACCACCGAGATCGATGCCGCGCCGATGGTGTTCACATCCTTGTAACGGCCCGCCTCGATGGCCTGGGTCGAGCCCACGACATCGGTCATCACCACAAACCATTCGTCTGGCGCGCGCACAAAGTGCCGGTCGAGCGTCAACTCCTGGAAATTGGCGAAGCTCGGCAGGCAGGAGTAAAAATCGTCGGATTTCACCGGGGCAATCATCGGTCGCAAAGCAACCTACCGCGAGGAAATTGCTGTTGAGCTAAAGCCCGCAAAACAAAACCTGCCAAACCCAAGGCGCGTCGGAGAAGTCCGACGCGCCTTTTCAGTCTGCACCGCGCACGGCGTGGAGCAGGCGCATGATCTGCGCGGCGGCGTAGGCGGCGCCGAAGCCGTTGTCGATGTTCACCACGGTGACGCCGGAGCCGCAGGAATTCAGCATGCCGAGCAGCGCGGCGAGGCCGCCGAAGCTCGCGCCGTAGCCGACGCTGGTGGGCACGGCGATGACGGGTTTGCTGACGAGCCCAGCGACGGCGCTGGGCAGCGCGCCCTCCATGCCGGCGACGACGATGAGGACGGCGCACGCTTCGAGCCGGTCGCGCTCGGCGAGCAGGCGGTGGACGCCGGCGACACCGACATCGGTGATGCGCTCGACGCGGTTGCCGAAAATTTCGAGGGTGACGGCGGCTTCGTCGGCGACGGGCAAATCCGACGTGCCCGCGCAGATGACGCCGACGACGCCGTCGCATTTCGGCAGCGCCTCGATCTCGACGGTGATGCAGCGCGCGCGCGCATGCCAGCGGGCGGCGGGAAACTCCGCGGCGAGCGCGCGGTGCTGCTCCTCGCTCGCGCGGCTGACGAGCAGGACGCGCTCTTTCGCCAGAATCTCGCGACCGATGGCCAGCACGTCGGCGGGTGTTTTTCCCGCGCCGAAAATCACCTCGGGAAATCCGCAGCGCCGCGCGCGGTCGCTGTCCACGCGGGCAAAGCCGAGGTCGGTGAAACCGTCGGCCATTTACGCGGCGGGCGTGTCGCTCGTGCTGAGGATGAGGCGCAGCGGGATCATCTTGGACTCGATGAAACCGTGCGCTTTGAAAAACCGCTGGCCCTGCTCGTTCAGCCGGTCGGTGAGGAGCGTGATGCGGAGGAAATCCTTTTTCTTCGCATACGCGATGGCGTGCGCGAGCAGCTTGTCGCCGAAGCCTTTGCCGCGGCAGTCGCGATGCACGATCACGTCCTCGAGCACGATGACGAAGCCGCCCTCGGCGGTGCTGATCGTGAAGAGCAGATTGATCGTGCCGAGGATCGTGCCGTTCTGGCGGAGAACGAAAATGCGGCCGCGGTTCGGCTGTTCGAGGATGAGGCGGAGGCCGCGCATCTGCTTGGCGCGGTTGGGGACGAAGTCGGCTTCCTGCGTGAAAAGTTCAAACAGGAGGTCGGTCAGTTGCGGGAGATCTTCCAGCGTGGCTTGCTCAATGTGCGGTTCGTCCATGAAAAGCGCGCGCTTATCGCACAAACGATTCGCGGAGGGAAGCAGGCGTTTTCGTCAAGCGCGTTTTTTCCGCGCGAGCGGCGCGTGGCGGAAGCAATCGGTGGTGTGGTCATTGACCATGCCGGTGGCCTGCATGAAGGCGTAGCAGATCGTGGAGCCGACGAATTTGCAGCCGCGCTTCAGCAGGTCGCGGCTCATGGCGTCGGACTCGGCGGTCTTGGCGGGCAGCTCGTCGCGGGTCTTCCAGCCGTTCTGTTTCGGCTGGCCACCGGTGAACTGCCAGACGTAGCGGTCGAAGCTGCCGAACTCCTTTTGGATCGCGAGAAAAGCGCGGGCGTTGGTGATCGCGGAGGCGATCTTGAGGCGGTTGCGGACGATGCCGGGATCGGCGAGCAGCGCGGCGACTTTGCGCTCGTCGTATTTGGCGATGCGCTTCGCGTCGAAATTGTCGAACGCCGCGCGGTAGGTTTCGCGTTTTTTCAAAATGGTGGACCAGCTCAGGCCGGCCTGCGCGCCTTCGAGGATGAGCAGCTCGAAAAGCATGCGGTCGTCGTGCTGCGGCACGCCCCATTCGGTGTCGTGATAGATGATGTCGAGCGCGCCGTGCGCCCAGGCGCAGCGGCAGGGTTGGGTGGTGGGTTTCATGTGGTGGTTGGAAAATATTTACGCCGTCATTCTGAGCGGAGTTCCGGTCGGCTTTGCGAGTGGAACGGAGTCGAAGAACCTCTCACTATTTCTTCGGGGCGAAGGCGGTGGGCGAGACAACGCACATCTCACCGCCACCTTTCCCGAAGAAATAGTGAGCGGTCCTTCGACTGCGCTTCGCAAAGCCGAAGCTCCGCTCAGGATGACGGAATGAGGGGAAGCGCGCCTCATTCCCAAATCCGATCCACGGCGACACGCACTGCGGCGAAAAGCTGATCGACTTCCTCGCGCGCGATCGTGAGCGGCGGCGCGAGCGCGATGATGTCGCGGATGCCGCGAACGATGACGCCTTCCTTCCGCGCGAGCGCGGCGGCGCGCACGCCGAGCGTCATCGTGGGCGTGAGCGCGGCCTTGCCGCCGGGCGGCACGAGCTCCAGCGCACCGATGAGCCCGTACCCGCGGATTTCGCCGACGGCGGGATGACCGGCGAAGGCGCGGAGTTTTTCTTGAAAGTACGGCCCGATGTTCGACGCGACGTGCGGGATGAGGCCGTCGTTTTCGAGGATGTCGAGATTCGCGAGCGCAGCGGCGCACGTCGTGGGGTGGCCCGTGTAGGTGAAGCCGTGCGCGAAGTAACCGCCGTGCCGCAGCGCGTCCGCGATCTCGTCGCTGACCATCGTCGCTCCGAGCGGAAGGTAGCCGCTCGTCAGGCCTTTCGCGAGCGTGATGAGGTCGGGGTCGAGATTCCACAGGCCGCTCGCGAACCATTCGCCGAGGCGTCCAAAGGCGGTGATGACTTCATCCGCGACGAAAAGGATGCCGTGCTCGCGGCAGAGCGCGCGCAGCGCGGTGAGATAGCCGGCAGGCGGCGGGATGACGCCGCCCGCGCCCTGCACCGGCTCGACAAACATCGCCGCGATCGTGTCCGCGCCCTCGCGCTCGATGGTGCGCGCGGTTTCCTCCACGCACCATTTTCCATACGCCACCGGATCGCTCTCACGATCGGCGGCGTAAGCATGCGGCGCGGGCACGTGGATGAAACCGGGCAGCGGCAGATCGAAAGGCGCGCTGCAACTCGGCAGGCCCGTCATGCTCGTGGTGGCGATGGTCACGCCGTGATACGAGAATTCGCGTGAGAGGATTTTCGTGCGCTGCGACTGGCCGCGGAGCTTCCAGTAGCCGCGGATGATTTTCAGCGCGGACTCATTCGCCTCGGAGCCGGAGTTGCAAAAGATCGTGTGCTTGAGCCGCGGCGGTGCGAGGCGCGCGAGGCGTTCGGCGAGACGGATGGCGGGCTCCGTCGTGCTGTTGAAAAAGGACGGATAGAACGCGACCTGCCGCATTTGCGCGGCGACGGCGTCGATGATCTCGGTGCGGCCGTAGCCCACGTTCACGCACCACAGGCCGGCGAGGCCGTCGAGGAGTTGCCGGCCCTGCGCATCCTGCACAAAGACGCCGGAGCCGGAGACGATGACGTGCGTGCCGTGCGCGTGCATCTCGTCGTGATTCGTGAACGGATGGAGGAGGAAGCGCTCGTCGAGCTGCTGGAGTGGAGTCGGTGTGCTTGCCATGCGCGCAATGAACCATGAACCTGCGCGCGTTCGCAAACTCATGGCGCAGATTGTTTCCTCCACCGCCGACCTCGCACCGGGCGACGCCCGCTCCGCCGCCGTGGATCTCTCGCCGTTTCGCATCGACCGCATCCGCGCGCTCGACGATCCGCTTTTTGAAACCGCCTACGCGCCGCTGTGGGCGGAGTTTGGCGCGAAGCACGAGATGGAACTGCGCGAGACGCTCGATCAACGCTTCCGCCTCGCGCCGCGGATGCTTTACGAAATGGTGCTCGTGCGGCGTGGCGGTGAGTTTGTTGCGGTGCGCGATCACACCGCCGCGCTGGCAGACGGCGGCGCGGTGGTGCATCTCTCGCACAATCTCATCGCGCCGCATGCGCGCCGCACCGGGCTCGCCGGCTGGCTGCGCGCGTGGCCGATTCAGACCGCGCGCGAGTGCCTGGCCGCGAACGGCGCGGCGGCGGACGCGCCGGTGACGCTGCTCGCGGAGATGGAGCACGCCGCGGCGGACGACCCGGCGCGCGGCATCCGGCTGCGCGCTTATGAAAAGGCGGGTTTTCAGAAAATCGACCCGGCGGCGGTGGCCTACCATCAGCCGGATTTCCGCGCGCCGGAGGAGATCGACGCGACGGGCGGCGCGCGCCCGCTCGCCTTCCAGCTCATCGTCCGGCGCGTCGGGCGCGAGCGCGAACAGACGATCTCCGGGCGGGAAGTGCGCGGGCTGGTGCGGGCGCTGTACGCCATCTACGCGCCGCAGTTTCGCCCCGCGGATCTCGCGCACCCGCTGCTCCAGCTCGACCATTTTCCACCGGACTACGCCGTGCTCCCGCTGCTCCCGCCGACTCAATGCTGACCGCGTTTTACCATCCCGGATACGCCGCGCCGATCGGGCAGCACATCATGCCGATTCGGAAATTCGAGCTCGTCGCCGAGGGGCTGCGCGATGCTGCAGACGTGCGGCTCGCCGAGCCCACGCCGCTCACGGAAGATGATTTGCGGCGCGTACATTCGGCGGAATACATCGCGGCGATTCGGACCGGCGAGCCGCGCACGCTGGCGGAGTCGCAGAAGTTTCCGTGGTCGCCGGAGCTGTTTCCGTCGGTGTGCCTGACCGGCGGCGGATGTCTCGCCGCGGCGCGACAGGCGTTGCGCGACGGCGTTTCGGCGGCAGTCGTGAGCGGGTTTCATCACGCGTGCGCGGATCACGGCGAAGGCTTCTGCACTTTCAACGGGCTCATCGTCGCGCTCGATGCCCTCGTCGCGGCGGGTGAGATTCGCACCGCCGCCGTGCTCGACATGGACCTGCACTACGGCAACGGCACCGCGCAGCTCGCCGCCACGCGCCCGCACCTTTTCGCGCTGTCGCTTTATGGCAATGACTACGCGAACAACGTCGCCGTTCGCGACGTGACCGTGCGCCAACACGAGGACGGCGAAAACCACCGCTCCTTCGCGCTCCCCGCCGGCTGCGACCGCGCGACGCTTTTCAAAACCATGGACGCCGCGCTCCCGCTCATCGCCGCCCGCAATCCCGATCTGATGCTCTATCAAGCCGGAGCCGACCCCTATTTTGAAGACCCCTACTCCCCGCTCGCGCTCGATCACGACGATCTGCTGGCGCGCGACCGGCGGGTCTTTGAGTTTGCGAAAGCGCACGCGATTCCCGTGGCGTGGGTGCTCGCCGGCGGCTACACGAGCGACGTGAGCAAAGTCGTCCGCGTGCATCTCAATACGTTCCAGGCGTGGCGCGAAGTCTATGGCGGGTGAGCCTCGGTGCAGTCCCGCCGATTTGTCCGTCGTGCTGCCGGAAGTCGCGCCGGGCGATGTGGTGGCCGCGGTCGAAGCCGCAGTTGCGGCGGCAGGTGGATGGGCGCGCACACCTTTGCCCGAGCGGATCGCGCGGCTGCGCGAGGCCCAGCGCGCGCTCTCGGCGGCGAAGGACGAACTGGCGCGCGGCATCGCCATCGAGACGGGAAAACCCCTCACCGAGGCGCTTGGCGAAGTCGGCGCGGTGGTGGCGAAAATCGACCTGACGATTGCGGACGCGGAACGTCATTTGGCGGAGGAAGGAAACCTCGGCGGGCCGCATCCCGCCTTGATCCGGCGGCGGTCGCGCGGGCCGGCGGCGGTCATCGGGCCGTTCAATTTTCCGCTGCACCTCGGGCACGGCGCGAACGTCGCGCATCTGCTCGCGGGCAACCCCGTGATTTTCAAACCGTCCCCACTCGCCGCGTGCGTGGCCGCGCGCTACGGCGAGTTGATGCTGGCCGCGTTTCCGCCCGGCGTTTTCCAAATCGCGCAGGGCGGGGGAGCAGAGGGCGAGGCGCTGTGCCTCGATCCGCGCGTGCGCTCGGTGTGCTTCACCGGTTCGGTGCCAGTCGGCAAAGCGCTGGCGCGTGCGCTGGCGGAGGACTTTTCCAAAGACCTCGCGCTCGAACTCGGCGGGAGCAATGCGCTCATCGTCTGCGCCGACGCCGACCTCGACAAAGCCGCGCACGCCGCCGCGGAAGGCGCGTGCCTGACCGCCGGGCAGCGGTGCAATGCCACGAGCCGCGTCATCGTCGAGCGCTCCATTGCGCGTGAATTCCAAAGCCGCTTTCTCGACGCGCTCGCCGCATTCCAGCCCGGCGATCCGCTGCTCGCGACCACGAAGCTCGGCCCCGTCATCAGCGCCGCCGCCGTCGCGCGCTACGAAAGGCTGCTGGCCGGGACGCAAGGCGCATGGCTGCTTCCCGGCCGGGTCGAGCCCGAAGTCGGCGGCAAGCGCGGACACTTCGTCCGCCCCGCCGTCGTGCTCCGCGAGGACGACGGCGCAACCGACGCCGAGTGCTTCGTCCCCATCATCAGCCTCTTCATCGCCGACGATCTCGACGCCGCCGTGCGCCTGCAAAGCGCCACGCCGTTCGGCCTCACCGCATCCGTCTTCACCCGCTCGGAAGCGACGTTTCGCGCCGTGGGCGAGCAGCTCGAGGTCGGCAATCTCTACGCGAATCTCCCCACCACCTTTTCCCCCTCCACACTCCCCTTCGGCGGCCTGGGCTCGTCGGGCAACCACCGCCCCGGCGGACGCGGCTTCATCCGCTTCACGACCGACGAGCAGGCGGTGCAGTGGGCGGGGTTGTAAGCGCGGTTTTCCAGCGCGCCTACGGCGCTGAGTTCCCGTCCACCCGTCTAAAGCTAGTCGTCGTCCCTGTCCTTGCCGGGTTTCTTCTTCGCGGTGAGGACGAAGGCGGCACGGCGGGGAGCGGGGGGACGCGAATCCGCGCCGCGGAGGGCGTGCCAGAGGAGGTCGTTGAGGAGGCGGTCGTCGATGGCGTCTTCGCGGGTGAAGTCCATCTTGGCGGAGGCGCGGGCACCGAATGAGAAGATGGTGTTTTTCTCCTCGAGGCTGACGAGGGCGGGGCGCGCGGTGTAGGGCGTGAGGTCGGGCTCGGGCTGGAAGGCGGGGAGCATGGGGCGGGCGGCCGCGTCGAACTGGCTCATGGGGCGCAGGCCGAGGAGCAGCTCGATGGTGTGGAGCATGGAGCTGGTGGAGTACATGTGGCTGTCCACCGCGGCGTGGCGGGCGTAGGGGGAGATGAGGAAGGCGGGCGAGCGGTGGGCGTCAATGTGGTCGCCGCCGTTCTGGGCGTCGTCCTCGATGACGAAGATGGCGGTGTGGGGCCAGAATTTGGATTTGCTCACGGCTTCGACGAGGCGGCCGAGGGCGAGGTCGTTGTCGGCGACGGCGGCGGTGGGCGTGGGTTTGCCCGCGCTGGTGCCGGAGGTGTGGTCGTTGGGGAGGCGGATGATTTGGAGGCGGGGCATGGCGCCTTCGGCTTCAAAGCGGTGGAGTTCGGCGATGAAGCGGTCGGCGCGGAGCTGGTCGGGGTAGCCCATGTCGAAGGAGCGGTAGAGCGGGTCGAAGTGGTCGCGCAGGGCGGGGAGGCGGGCGGTGGCTGGGTCTTTGGGGGTTTTGCCGTTGCGGATAAATTCGCCGTAGGAGCGGTAGGTGATGCCGGCGAGCTTTGCCGCGTCCCAGAGGTAGCCGCGGGCGGGTGTGGCGATGGGGAAGCTGCCTTCGGCTGGGTAGGGGTATTTGCCGGTCTTGGAGTGGCCGTAGGAGAGGGGCCAGGTTTTTTCCACGAAGTCGGTGGCGTAGGCGGCCATGCTCCATTCGTGGCCGTCGGCGGAGACTTCGGCATCGACGTAGAAGTTGTCGAGCAGGACGAATTGGCGGGCGAGGGCGTGGAGGTTGGGGGTGACTTTCTCGGGGAAAGGCAGAGGGAGGCG
>JANXSB010000180.1 GCA_025352865.1 Chthoniobacter sp.
CGACCGCGCCCTCCTTCGCATTCAGCCCCTGGTGGCAGCTCACGAAAGCGATGACCACGCCGAAGCAGAAGGCCTTGGTGAGCGCCATCTTGATGTCGCGCGGGCCGACGTATTTATGGAGGTTTTCGAGAAAAAACGGCCCCGAGATGCCGAGCAGATTCACGCCGACGATGTAGCTCGCGACGATGGCGAGCCCCACGCTTTCGGCCACGAGCAGCGGCATGGAAAGCACCAGCGCGAGCACCCGCGGGACGACGAGATAATCAATCGGATGCACGGCCAGCGAGCGCAGCGCGTCGATCTGCTCGGTGACTTTCATCGTGCCGATTTCCGCCGCGATGGCCGCGCCGACGCGGCCCGCGACCATCAGCCCGGTGAGCACGGGGCCGAGTTCGCGAAAGATCGCCACTGCGACCACCGAACCGGTCGCAGACTTCATCCCGAGCGCGGCGAATTGAAAGTACGTCTGCGCCGTCAGCACCGCGCCGGTGAACGCTCCCGTGACCACGACCACGAGCTGTGACCGCCAGCCGACCTCCACGATTTGCCGGGAAAAGAGGCGCCAGCGAATCGGTGCGACGAGCATGGCAGTGCAGGTCTCATACGCGAGCAGCGCCAGCTCGCCGAGATATTGGAGGAGTGAAAGCGCGATGCGCCCGAATGCAGTGACCATGCGGAGCGGGCGAAGCTAGGCGCGCGACCGGCGCTTGTCCATCGCGCGCAAGGGCGGCGATTGGCCTACAGCCCGCCGACGCGCAGCGGCTGGGTCTTGCTCTTCGGATTCAACTCCGGTGGCACCCCGCCGACGATCCGCGGCTCCAGCCCGAGCTTGCGAAACACCGCGCGGATTTCCTGGATCGTCATCGTCGGCTCCTCGAAGTCCAGATAGACGATGTCGTGGTTGCTATCGATCTTGTAACGCAGTCCCGCCACCGCCTCGAACTCATGGTCGAGCTCCAGGATTTTCTCCAGTTGGCGGACTCCGGCGGCGTAGATTTCGACCTCGATCATAGTTTACTTTGTAACGACGACCGCACCGTAAAGTCGCGCTTCGCAGGTTGGCAACGACTATTTTCCAAAAGGGCTGGAAACCCGCGAATTGCGTCCGCGGGGAAGGTTCGGACCGGTGAGGGATGCGGACTTGCCGCGCCCGGCGATTGCTGACAGCTTCCGGCACTCGCGACCTTGTTTATGGACTCGCAAAATCCTCATCCTCCCATTCCGCCGCAAGGCGCAAAGCCCATTCGGCGGCCTGCCGCCGCGCCGGTGCGGGTGAAAAAGAAGTGGGACTTTCTCGAGATTTTTCTTTGGCTCGCCATCCTCGGCGGCGGCGGGGCGTTCGCGTATTTCCGGCTGCTCCCACACCCCGCGGTGCCGGTCGAGGAAAGCGCCTCCGCGCAAAAGCCCCGCGCTGCGACGCCCGCGCCGGTCGCCAGCGAACCGGCTCCGGTGCTTATTCCGCAGCCGGCGGCGGCGACACCCGTGCCGATGCTCGCGAAGGAAACCGCCCCGCGCGAAGAGCCCGCGCGCCCGGCACCCGCGGCGACGCCCGCAGCACCCGCGACCGCTTTCACCCAGCCGCTCGTGCTCGACGAAACCGCCGGAAAAAAAGCCGAGAATCTCCAGCGCGCGCAGGCCGCGCTCGACGCCGCGCTCAGCACCGGCAAATGGAACGACTGGCTCGACCTCCTCGACCGCGCACTCGCCGCCGAGCTGAAAAAATCCATGGGCATCCGCGCGCCCGCCGACTACGACCGCTTCCTCGCCAACCCGCTTTTTTCCAAGGCGCTCGTCCAACGCACCACGCTCCGACATCTCCCGAGCAGCGCCCTCGCCGCGCTCACCGCCGACACCGCGCACTACGAATTCGCGCAGTGGCTTTTCGCCACGCCGGAGGCCATGGAATCCCTCCTCCTCAGCCTCAAGCCCGAGGACGACGCGGGCCAAGCGCTCCACGTCTGGGCCGTGCTCGCCGCCGAAGACCCCGAGGCTCGCACGAAGTACCGCGAACTCGCCCTCGCCTGCGCCCTCGTTTTCGACAAACCCTTCACGCCCGAGTGGAACGGCGAGCGCCTGCAAATCCCCGCCAGCCAGCGCTACGACTACTACAAACAGCACAACGAAAAGGGCGACCTCGCCACGCGCATCCACCGCCTGCCCGCCGCCGATCTCGTGTGGGTCGTCTGCGCGCCCGTGCCCGTCTCGGAGTTGGATTGGGCGCTGAAAAAACTCCACCTCCGCCAGAAAAACTGGGGCACCGCGTACGACATGGTGAAGTACGACATGGAGAAAGCCGTCACCGGCAAAATGAAAAAACCGTATGAGAGCTACACCTTCGCCGAGATCCTCGACAAAGGCGGCATCTGCGGCGACCGCGCCTACTTCGCCGTGAACACCGCGCGCGCCGCCGGCATCCCCGCGGTCATCCTCGGCGGCGACGGCCAGCGCGGCCCGCACGCGTGGATCGGCTACGAGTCGGACGAGGGCGAGTGGTCCTTCAACGGCCGCATGGCCGGCTACAGCGCCGGGCACGGCAGCGACGCGCAGACCGGCAAAAGCGTGAGCGAGCAGGAGTTTGTCCGCCGCGGCGAC
>JANXSB010000186.1 GCA_025352865.1 Chthoniobacter sp.
CATCGTGCAGCTTTTCCACGAGGAAAATGCTCGGCGCTTTTCCCTCCGGCAGCTTTGCGACTGCGGCAAAATCCGCCGTGAACTCGATGCCGATCATCAGCCCGAGCCCGCGTACTTCCGCGATCAGGGGCGAGGGGATCGCGCGCAGCACCGCGAGCGCGTGGGCGCCGACTTCGCGCGCATTTTTCAGCATCCCCTCCTCCTCGATCACGGAGAGCACTTCGAGCGCACCCGCGCAGACGAGCGGCGTGCCGCCAAAGGTCGTGCCGTGCGAGCCGGGGCCGAGCAGGTCGCAAAGCGCAATAGTCGCGCCGGTCTTGAGCATGATTTTTCGGTCGCTGACCCAGATCGCGCCAAGCGGGAATCCGCCGGCGATTCCTTTCGCCCAGCTCACGGCATCCGGCATCACGTCACCGCAAAGCGTCTTCCAGCCGCACCAGTCGCCGGTGCGCCCGAGGCCGCACTGCACTTCGTCAAACATGAGGAGCAGGCCGTGCCGGTCGCAGAGTTCGCGCGCGAGTTTCAAAAACGCCGCACTCGCGGGATGCACGCCGCGTTCGCCCTGAATCGGCTCCATGAGCACCGCGACCACGCCTGGCTCCTGCACCGCTGCGAGCAGCGCGGGGCCGTCGTTGAAAGGCACATGCTGAAAGCCCTCCACCGGCGGCTCGAAACCCTTTTTTACTTTCTCCTGCCCCGTCGCGGCAATGCCCGCGAGCGTGCGCCCGTGGAAGGAGCCGTCCATCGTGATGATGCCGTGGCGGTTCGCATCGGTGGCGATCATTTCGCCCACGCTATGCTTCGGCGCGGGCGGCACGCCCTCGTTGCCAAACTTGCGCGCGAGCTTGTAGAGCGCCTCGTTCGCTTCGGCCCCGCTGTTGCAGAAAAAAACCTTCCCCGCCGCGCCGATCAAGCGCACGAGCCGTTCCGCGAGCACCGCCTGCGGGCGCGTGTAATACAGATTCGACGTGTGAACGAGCGTGCCGAGCTGCTCGCGCATCGCCGCGAGCACGCGCGGATGGCAGTGTCCGATGGACGTGACAGCGATGCCCGCGCCGAAATCCAGATAGCGCTTTCCGTCCTCATCCCAGACCACGCTCCCCTGCCCGCGCGCGAGGCGCAGGTCGAAGCGACCGTAGGTCGGAATGACGTAGCGGTCGTAGAGTTCGCGGGTCGTCGGGGCGCTCATGGGCTGGCGGAAAAGGCGGCGAGATTACGTGCGCGGCACGGGATTGCACCGACAAAATGCGGCGGTGCGGCGCGCGTTTTCGCCGTTGCCAAACGCCACCCGTTTCGCGTTGTCTCACCGCGTATGAGCACCTGGGGTCATCTTGATTCACGCTTCGGCACCGAGCGTCCGCGGAAACTGCTGGCCCTCGACGGCGGCGGCATCCGCGGGGTGCTCTCGCTGGAAATCCTCGCGGAGATGGAGCGGCAGATCGCCGCGAAAACGGGCGTCGAGCGGCTCGGCGATTACTTCGACTACATCGCGGGCACGAGCACCGGGGCGATCATCGCGGCGGGACTTTCCGTGGGCATGTCCGCGGCGGAACTGCTGCAATTCTACCGCGACGCGGGCGCGGCGATGTTTGAGAAAGCGGCGCTGCTGAATCGCCTGAAAAATTTCTACAAGGACGAGCCGCTGGCCCGCCGGTTGCAGGTTCTTTTCCACGATGGCCGGGGCGGCCTCGCGGATTTGACGACGGAGCGGATGCGCTGCCTGCTGCTCGTGGTCACGCGCAACATGAGCACGGATTCACCGTGGCCGGTCAGCTCCAATCCGCGGGCCAAATACAACGACCTCGCGCGCGCCGACTGCAACCTGCGCATCCCGCTCTGGCAGCTCGTGCGTGCCAGCACCGCGGCCCCCGTTTTTTTCCCGCCCGAAATCCTCAACTGGGATCCGCACGATCCAGCCAAGACCTTCGTCTTCGTGGACGGCGGGCTCACACCTTACAACAATCCCGCCTTCCTGCTTTTCCGCATGGCCACACAGCCCGCGTATCGGCTCGGCTGGAAAACGGGCGAGCGCGACCTGCTCCTCGTCTCCGTGGGCACGGGCGCGTCGGCGGGCGTGACGAGCGCGACCGAGCGCGGCCTGCTCGGAAATCTGCAGGGGCTTCCGTCGGAACTGATGTATGGGATTCAGGTCGATCAGGACATCAGTTGCCGCACCTTCGGCCGCTGCGTGCATGGCGCGGAGATCGATCGCGAAATCGGGAGCATGGTGCTGCCGGATCCGCCGCCGGAGGATGGCGGACGCCTCTTCCGCTACGTCCGCTACAATGCCGACCTGAGCCCGGCGGGCCTCGCCGCGCTCGGCCTCGCAGACATCGAGGCCGCGGCGGTGCAGCAGATGGATGCCGTCAGCCAGATCGGCAACCTCTCGCGCATTGGCCGTGCGCTCGCCGAACGCGAAGTCTCGATCGCGCACTTCGGAGCATTCGCGTAGGCGGCTGGTCGTGGGCCAGCGCCCGGCCCGTTTTACCGCCGGGTTTTCCCTTTTCAAAAC
>JANXSB010000191.1 GCA_025352865.1 Chthoniobacter sp.
CTGCGATGCCGCGCACCGTCTACTCGCCCCGGACGGCACGGAGTGCCGTCCCTACCGCCGCCGAGCGACCCGGCGGGCTACGGCGTGATCTTCCACAGCCGCGTTTCCGAGCGCAGATAAAGCGCGCCATCCGCCACCGCCGGCGATGCCAGCGTGCGCTCGCCGAGATCGTTCGTCGCCAGCAACTCGAAAGTCTTTCCCGCCTTCACCACGTAGCCCACGCCCGCTTCGTTTTGAAAATACACGCGGCCTTCCGCGGCGACGGGCGACGCGGAGAAGCCGCCGCCGAGACGCTCGCTCCACAGCACGTCGCCGGTGCGCGCATCGGCGCAGGTCGCGATGCCCGCATCGGAGACAAAATAAAGTTCGTCGCCGAGCACGAGCGTGGAGGCGGAATGCGGCGCGGCTTTGCGGCTCGACCAAGCGATGTTTGTGGCGCTCGCATCGCCGCTCGCACCGTCGGGTTTGATCGCGTAGAGCACCGCCGCGTCGAAGCTGGAGCTGACAAAGAGCAGCCCGTGCGCGAAGACCGGACGCGGGATGACCGAGTAGCCTTCGCCGTAGCAGACACGCCACAGCTCGCGACCATCTTTCACATCGTAGCCGCCCACGAATCCGCTGCCGGGACTGATGATCTGCGTCGCGCCAGCCACCTGGATCGCGAGCGGTGTGGAAAAGGAGAACTGCTTCTTCGCCGGCGAATTGCGCGGCGTTTTCCACCGCAACGCGCCGGTCGCGGCATCAAGCGCGGCGATGAAAGGATCCTTCGCGCCGTCGCCGCTGAAGACCAGCGCATCGCTCACCAAAATCGGCGAACCGCCCGTGCCGTGGACGGGCGAATACGCGAGTTCCGTCTGCCGCCACACCACCTTCCCCGCGAGGTCGAGCGCCGCCGTGCCCATGTGCCCAAAGTGAACGTAGAGCCGGTCCGCCGTCACCACCGGCGTGCCGCTGGCGGGCGAGTTTTTCGGGTGCATCGCGGCCACGCTCGCGGCGTCGGGGTGAAAAATTTCCGTGTCCCAAAGCACGCGCCCATCGGCGGCATCGAGGCAGAGCGCGTGCAGCGTTTTGTCCGCGTCACCGACGGCGGCGGTGAGGTAAAGCCGGCCCCGCGAGAACACCGGCGAAGACCATCCGCGGCCCGCGACCCCGACCTGCCACGCGACATGCGACGTGGCGCTCCACACGACCGGCACATGCACCGCGGCGGAGATGCCCTGCCCCGTCGGCCCGCGGAATTGCGGCCACTCCGTCTCCCCGGCGAGCGCCGCGGTGCGGAAAAAAGCGAGCGAGCAGGACGCGAGGGCGATGGTGCGAAAAGCGGCGGGTGCAAACATGCCGCCGAGCATGCGACGGACAAACGGTGGCGCGTCGAGTCGAATCGCGCACCCAGTTTCAGCCACCGCCTGCGCCCCGAAGAAATAGTGAGAGGTCCTTCGACTGCGCTTCGCAAAGCCGAAGCTCCGCTCAGGATGACCGTCGTCGAGGGGCGCTGCGCGCCTTGCCTTGCCCGGCACGCGCGCTAGCCTGCGCCTCTTCCCATGCGCCTTCCCGCCCTTCTCCTTCTCACCCTCGTCGCGTCCGCTTTTGCCGAGGACGCGCCGAAGCCGCCCGAGCCGCTCTACGAGACGCGCGCGGAGCACGACCGCAACGGCATCGGCAAGTTTTTCATGGGCCGCGAAATCGCGCACGTCATGGGGCATCAGGCCGCGGACTGGCTGGAGCGGCCCGAGCGCGAGGAGGAGGAGCGCACGGATTTGCTGATCGAGGCGCTGAAATTCCGCGAGGGCGAGGTCGTCGCCGACATTGGGTGCGGCTCGGGATTCATCAGCCGGAAGATCGCGAAGAAAACCGGCGCAACCGGCGTGATCTATGGCGTGGAGATTCAGCAGGAGATGCTGGATTTGCTGATGAAGCGGATGGCGATGTTTCGCATCAGCAGCGTGAAGCCGGTGCTCGGCACGACCACCGATCCGAAGCTGCCGCCCGCCTCGTGCGACACGGAGATCATGGTCGATGTCTATCACGAGTTCGATTTCCCGTACGAGATGATCGAGAACATGATCGCCGGGCTAAAGCCGGGCGGGCGCATCGTCTTCGTCGAGTATCGGAAGGAAGACCCGCAGGTGCCGATCAAGGAAGTCCACAAGATGAGCGAGGCGCAGGTGAAAAAGGAAATGACCGCGCACCCGCAGCTCGCCTACGCCGAGACCATCGCCACGCTGCCGCGGCAGCACATTATCGTTTTCAAAAA
>JANXSB010000201.1 GCA_025352865.1 Chthoniobacter sp.
ACTTGGGATCCGTGCTCTTCGGCAGAAAGCTCGCGACCGACTGGCTTGCCGAGGACGGCACATCCCACAACCAACCGAGCACGGGACTCAGGCAGGTCGTGGCCGGATGGCCGGGATAGCGCTGATACTCGCCACGCGCTGGCTGCGACACTGACATACTCAAACTGTTGGCCGATGAAGCGATGTTGGTGTCCGAACTCGAAGTTGCGTTGGTCAGGCCAGACTCCTGTTCCGTGCTCTGGGAGGGCGTATCCCAGAAGGTTCCTTCGGACGCGGTATTGACATTCAACTTGCAGGTTTCATCGTCCGTCCAGAAAGCTGTTCTCCCAACAATGGGGTTTGTAGCCGTCGCCAAGGTCGCACTGCTAACGGTCCCGTCTTTCAAAACATAAAGCCATTTCACAGGCATAGGCAGATAGGGAACGGCTGTCCCCGTTCCACCAGCCGCTTTGGCCATTTTAAGCCGTGTATCCTTTGTAATTTTCGCGTCAAAACCATCGACGATTCCTGGGTCACCGGTTGCGTTCTCATCTTCGTTTGCCAAATATCTCGCACGGGGATCGATAATGGGATAACGGGGCTCTACAGTGAGTCCGGTGGCATCCAAGTCAGTCCTGACACTGAGAGCCGGCTGATTCAGATCCACATAACCATCCTTCGGCTTCGCGGGATCCCAATTGTCGATCACGCCCACTTCTGCCGGCAGGTCGGCCGAACTGTAATCCGTGGCGCTTGGCCTCATTTTGTCGGCGGAGTATATTTTGTAAACATAGTCCTTCGCCGAGGTTGAGTAATCGTTGTAGTAAGCCCCGGTCGGTCCGCCGGCCGTTTGAAACTGCTTCTTGGTATTCGTCACGTTTCCGCCAAATGTCCGGATCGCACCCGGCTGCGACGCCCAAGTAACATCATCCCCCGGTTGACTGGTTGCATCGCGGATCTGTGCCATGACAAGGTTCAGCGTACTGTCGGCGATTTGCCGCGTCACTGCGCCCGAATTGCTAGCCTGCGACGCGGTGCGCTCGTTTGCAGCGCTCGCCATAAAGGCGATCAGAACCGCAGAAAGCAGAACGAGCATCGTCAGGACGATGACCAGAGCAATTCCGCGCGGGAGTGACTGCCGTGCGAAAGGTCGAAAATTGGATGATTGGAGGATTGATTTCATGGCTGTTATTGAGGGTCGCGGCTCCACTTGGAACCCCTGAGAACGATGTCGGCGGTAAAGATACGATAGTTCGGTTTGGACTTATCATCGATAAGCCGCTGTTCGAGTGTTTGAATGTCGGTCGCATAATCCTTCACGAGCGTTGCTTTCGTGAAGAGGCCATCAGTCCATGCAAGTTTCGAGGGATCCGAACCAATTTGACCCGCAATTCTCGCCATGGCTTTCTCATCAACTGCCACCATGGTGACTTGAATGATCGGCGGCAGCAGGTTGTCCCGTGCCGTGTTATCGAGGGTCCGTGACGGGGTAACGCTGGTATCCGTAACCGTGCCGCCGCTGAGAATGCGCCAACTGTCGAATTCATAATAGGGGGCCAGCTCCAGTTGCGCGGGATCGTATGTCTTCGTTCCCGGCACCACCCGGTCCTTCTCCGCAAGCTTTGGGAGAATGACCAGCGCAATGATATTCTCGGCCCGGACGTGTGCGTAGCTAAACCGGGACTTGCCGGACGAAGATGGGATCGCTTCACGGAGGAAGGCTTCCTTCATCCATAGCGGACGGACCCAGCTTTTAATTGGATTGCGGCCGGTATCCACCATTCCGCCGTAATAGTTGTTGCTTTCGTCAAAAACACGGGGATCCACGTAACCTAATTCGTCCTTGGGGCGCTGGAAAATCGTCAGATGTTCCGACGGGATCGTCATTTCCATCAGCCTGAATCGGTATCTGTCAGGCAGGCTCGGAGAAAGAGTGCTGATAAAGGCGGGCAGGTTGGGTTCCGATCCAAACTCTATGAAGTAACCGCAGGTAGCCAGCAAACTGTCGAGGTTCCGATAGGTTTGCAGTGTGGCTGCTCCGACAGTCTTAGACTCCTCCGTGTACCCGATCGGTGCCTGAAAAAACACCGCATGCGTCGGATACGCCTGGGCCAGTGGCGAGGAGAGATTGGACAACTGCGGGGTCGCGCCGAAAAAACGCGCCGCCGGACCGGAAATGAGCTGCAACTCTGACTGACGGCGGAATTTGAACGCCGCCTTGGCGGTGGAGATGTCGGTGTCATGCGCACGCCAATAGGTATTGAGGGTCGCCTGGCTCAGCCGGCGGGTCATTGATTCAAAGGCACTGCGCGCGGATTGAAACTCTGTGATTTTTTCGTTGGTCCGCACCCAGACCTTCTGGGTCTGGTCGATGGTGCTGATCAGAAAATACATCAACCCCGCGATCACCGCCGTTGAGAGCATCAGTTCGATTAAAGTAAAACCAGACTCGTTTGATGAGGATGGTGTTATTCGAGAATTCATAGGGTAAGGAACGGTAGCCGCGAAAGGTTACGGGTTTAGACTATCCATGCGCGCAACAAGAAATGCGCGCGACCGAACCTGACTCGATTTACTCAAATTGCCGACTGCCGTCACCGTCGTAGTGTTTTTGAATTCCGTCATGGCCGTGGGGCTGGCCACGGGAGCAAAAAGCGCAATCACCCGTATCGAGTTGGGCAGTGTATCCGAGTCGTTTGGCCGCTTAAAATCGTCGATCAGAACTTTGACCGCGTAGAGGCGCGATTCCACGATTTTGGGATCGGAACTGGGATTTGACTTGGTATCCGTAAGGCGCCCCTCCTCATTGTAGTAAAAAATCTCCTGCGTGAGGTCATTGATCTTTGACCATTCCGTCACCTGAATCATCGAGTTGAGTCCCTGCATGATCCAAGTCTCATTGCCCACATCAATGGAGGTGCGGAAAACACCCAGCCCCGCTGGCAGCAGTCCGAAAAGCGACACGAAGGCGAAGGCGACGATGCCGAGTGCCAGGGCGACTTCAACGAGGCTGAAGCCGTGCGCAGGCTGCCGCTTCGGCGCGAGGGAATGGTTCATTGGAGGGAGATCGCTGTGCATGCATTGTGATTACAGGCACTGTGTCGGATGTGTCAAATAGTTATTCTTCGCGGGCGACTTTTTTTTGCCACGCCCGGCTACATCCCCGCCGGATGTCGCGCCGCAAAACCGGACGGCCCACGGTCATTGCGACGCCAGCGCGGGCCTTCGTCGCCGCCGCGAGGGCCAGTGGTATCGAGGCGTACCCCGCAGACGATGGCGAAGGTGTGCCCGTCGCGGGCATAGATGGTAATCCAGTGGCCGGGACCGGGCTCGCCGTAGCTTTGCAAGCCCTTCGATGGCGTGGGCTGATCGAGGACGCCGGCGTGGTGGAGGAGAAAGGACACCGACCCCGAGCAATCGTAGCCGCGATCGTAAAAGGTGCCGTGCCCCCCGCCCCAGACGTAGGGCCGCCCGACGAGGTAGTTGCACGCCCAGATAGCCTTTTTCACGGCGAGCGGGGCATTCTCGGGCGCGATACATTTTCCCCAGTTCACGGTTGCTTTGTTGCCGGGCACGGTCGGGCCGGTCTGCGGTGGATGCTCGACGGCGGCGCGGGCGGTGCCGGTGAGGATCACGCAGATCGAGACGGCACGGAGTGCCATCCCTGCCATGCGCCTGAGCGGTGTGAAAAGTGTCTGCGTCATCCGAGTGCGCGCACGATCTAGGCGGCGCGCGCATTTTCGCAATGCAAAAGCCGCGCGGTTCTGGAAATGATGCGCGTCTGTCATGAGCGACCTTTTTGCCGAGCCCTGCACGACGCAATTTGACCTGCGCGCGGGTGACTGCCTCGCAGGCATGGCTGCGCTCGCGGCGGAATCGGTGGACCTTGTCGTCACGTCGCCGCCCTACAATCTCGACATCGCCTACGCGTCGTATCGCGACGACGCGCCGCGCGAGGAGTATCTGGACTGGTGCTACCGCTGGGCGGCGGAGGTAAAGCGGGTGCTCAAATCGGGCGGCTCATTTTTTCTCAATGTCGGCGCGGCACCCGCGAACCCGCTGCTCCCACACGAAATCGTGCTCAAGCTGCAGCCGCTATTCCGCCTGCAAAACACGATCCACTGGATCAAGTCCATCACCGTCCAGCCGCGGCGCGCGCCGGAGCTGAGCGTCGGGCATTTCAAACCGATCAACTCGAAACGCTACCTCACCGACTGCCATGAATACGTCTTCCACCTCACGAAGACCGGTGACGTGCCGCTCGACCGTCTCGGCGTCGGCGTGGAGTACACGGACAAAACGAACATCGCCCGCTGGGCGCACACGCGCGGCGAGGCGCGCGACCGCCGCTGCCGCGGGAACAACTGGTTCATCCCCTACGAGACGATCAAGAGCCGCACCGACGACCGCCCGCATCCCGCGACCTTCCCCACGCAACTCGCCGAATGGTGCATCCGCCTCCACGGTGCGCGGCCCGGCCTCGTGATGCTCGATCCCTTTCTCGGCATCGGCCACAGCGCCAGCGCCGCGACGGCGTGCGGGGTGGAGAAATTCATCGGCTTTGAAATCGACGACGGGTATCTGGCTGAGGCGCGTCAACGTCTGGATGCGAAATCCTAAATCCTAAATCCCTTGCTCCCCTTCATCCTCCGTCGCTTTGCCGCCATGCTCGTGGTGCTGTTCTGCGTCGTCACGATCACGTTTTTCCTCGTGAAGCTGATGCCCGGCAGCCCGTTCACGAGCGAGCGAAACATCCCCGACTCGATCAAGCAGCAGCTCCTCGCGCGCTTCAATCTCGGCGGGTCGAACTGGGAGCAGTACACCACCTACCTCGGCGTGCGGCGCAACGTCTCCGGCCAGTTCAGCGGCCTGCTCCAGGGCGATCTCCAGCTCTCCACAAAATACCGCGACCGCTCCGTGGCCGAGCTGCTCCGCGACAGCCTGCCGATCTCCGCGATGCTCGGCCTCACCGCGTTTCTCATCGCCACCACCGGCGGCGTCTGGCTCGGCTCGCTCGCCGCCGTGCGGCACCACACACCGACCGACACCGGCGCGATGCTCGCCGCGCTTTTTCTCATCAGCATTCCGAACTTTGTCATCGGCCCGGTGCTCGTGCTTTTCTTCGCCATCCGGCTGCCGTGGCTGCCCGTCGGCGGCTGGGGAAGCTGGACCAGCCTTGTTCTCCCGGCGATCACGCTCGCCGGGCCGTACATCGCTTACATCGCGCGGCTCATGCGCACGAGCATGCTGGAGGTGCTCGGGCAGGACTTCGTCCGCACCGCCCGCGCGAAGGGACTGAGCGAGGGCCGCGTGATCTACAAACACGCGCTGAAAATCGCGCTCCTCCCCGTCGTCAGCTACCTCGGGCCGCTCGCCGCGAATCTCCTCACAGGCTCGCTCGTCATCGAGACGCTCTTCAATCTCCCCGGCGCCGGCCCGTTTTTCATCAACTCCATTTTGAACTCCGACATCTTCCTCCTCGAAGGCGTCGTCATCGTCTATTGCGCGCTCCTCGTGGCGCTGAACCTCGCCGTGGATGTGGCCTACACCTTCCTCGACCGCCGCATCGCGCTCGCATGAGAAATCGCCGGATTTTTTTAACGCAGAGACGCAGAGACGCAGAGATTCGGAAAAGGCGGTTGTCTTCGCTCTCGGAAAACCTCTGCGCCCTCTGCGTCTCCGCGTCTCTGCGTTTGAAAATGAACCGCGACGCATGACCGCCGCACCTCCTCCCGGCGCGTGGTCGAGGCTGCGCAAAAACCCGGTCGCCCTCGCCACGATGGCCCTGCTCGCTCTCGTCATCGCCTTCGCCTTTTTCGGCCCGCTCGTTTTCCACGCCGACCCGCACGCCACCTCGCGCGAGCAGTTCGTCCCGCCCGACGCGGCGCACCCCTTCGGCACGGACAACAACGGCCGCGACGTTCTCGCCCGCGTCATGGAAGGCGCGCGCATCTCGCTCATCGTCGGCCTTGCGGGCGCGCTCATCAGCCTCGTCATCGGCACGAGCTACGGCCTCGTGTCCGGCTACGCGGGCGGGCGCACGGATGCGCTGATGATGCGCTTCGTGGAAATCCTCTACTCCATCCCGCGGCTATGAACAAGTTGACACATGTATCTGGTTTGTGTACATGTATCTGGTTTGTGTGCTATTGATGTCTATGCAGGTGCCAGCTGGAGCAGC
>JANXSB010000223.1 GCA_025352865.1 Chthoniobacter sp.
AGTAGCGAGAGCACGAGCAGCGCGACCGCGGCGATGCCGCACCCGAGCACCTTGTCCGAGACCCAGTGCCGCCAGCCGTCCGCCTGCGGAGACGCCGCCGCCAAATTCGCGAGGCACACGCCAAGGAGCAAGGCGCAGGGAGCGCGCATTCCCCTCCGCGCACTCGGGACTCGGGATTCAGGATTGATGTTTGGCGGTGGATGAATGCCGCGATCTTCCAGCATACCGCCTGCACACGCAACGCTGCGGGCAGCAGTTTCATTTCACCACCACGCCAGTGCCTGGAGCGGTTACAGAACGACTGAAGCCGCCGACGCAAGGAGGCGGGCACTTCCGAGATGCGGACGACAGAGGCAAAGCGCGCCCGCCTCGTTACCTCGGCGGCTACGAAATAAATTGCACCGCTCTAATCCGCCGGCCCGTGCTCGAACGCAGGATTCCACCAGCCGTTGTCCCGTGCTGGGCCGAACCATCCGATCTGGTTTTTTTTATCGTCGCCGCCGTACGTGTTCTTTTTCCCGAGCATGCCTGGTGCCTCGGCGGTGACGTGCCCGTCGCACCACACCACATTCGCCCGTCCGCCGTGGCGGAAGTGGACGCTCGGCGAAAGTGCTCCGGCGAGTACGCCATTCGGGGAAACCCACTGCGGCGGCTCGCAGAAGGGATACTCCTGCACGCCGGTCGCGCGGCTCATGCCGGTGTCGGCAAACATGATCGTCGCCGAGGGATTCTGCACGTTGACGACGAGTTCGCCCGTCCACGGATCCGCGGGCGTGCCGCCGATGTAGATCTCATTGTAGCCGTAGCCCCCGGAGCCATTCTCGAAGCTCTTTCTGCCGCTGAGAATCTGCTGGAAGGCCGGGCAGATTTTCACGCGGGCCTCGGCTCCGAGGTACGGCGAGAGCGGTCCCTTCGTGCCGTCGAATGGCTTCGATGAAGAGGTGCGCACCCCGTGCCAGCGGAGGTTGTTTTTGATGTCCTGCGCAAAACAGTACCTGCCTTCATGCTCGGCCGCGTAGCCGAGATTCGCCGCGGCAAGTCCGCGGATATTTTGCACGCACTGCGCGGCCTGCCCGGCCCTGCGCGCATTTTGCAGGGAAGAGAGCAGCAGCGCCGCGAGGACGGCGATGATCGCGATGACGACGAGCAGTTCCAGCAGCGTGAAGCCGCGCGTTTTCATCTCCGGCGGCGGGCGGCGGCGCACAGCGCGGCGGATGCCAGCAGCAGCAACGAGGAGGGCTCCGGCAACGTGGCGAAATTGATCGCGCCCACCGCATCGAGGTCGAAGCCGCCGCTGCCAAATGCGGTGGCCCACGGATCATTGATGAGATTTCCCAACGAGTCCCGCGTGCCGTAGAGCGGATCAATGCTGCCCACGACATCCACGATGCGGACGTGCGTCACCGCGTTCACGTCGAGACCCGCGGTGCCCGCGAGTTCCGAGAGGTCGAACGGCGTGCCGAAGCCGCGCCGGTATTTGCCCGCGAGGTTGTAGAGGTCCGTGGGATCGAGGACTTGATCGAACGCGCCCACCTGAGTCGTCGTCTGCGTGAGCGAGACGGACGGGAAGCGGAAGAAAGTCGTGCCATTGGAACTCACCTCGACGAACGCGAGCTCGAGGAAGTTGTCGCCGAATCCGTTTTCAAAAACCGCGAAGTCCGCGCCGGGGCCGTTGCGGATCGGCTTGGCAAACGTAAGCGTGATGCGCCCGCCGTCGCCGAGGCTCATGACCGGGAGCGAGTCGTTTTGCGCATCCGCTGGGCCGAGCACATCCGCGCCCGAGCCGTAGCTGGCGAAGCCCATGCCCGGCTGATCGATCTTCACCGGCCCGCGCACCAGATCCTGAAACCCAGTCGCCCAGCCGGCGAAGAGCGTGGAGTCGAACGGGATGGCCGTGGAGCCGATCACATCCGCCGCGGGCGCATACGGCCCGGCCAGCGCGAACGCCGGCGCGAGCATTGCACATAAGATCAGGCGTCTCGTCTTCATCTGCGGCGGCGGGTGGAAAAGGCCAGCAGCCCAACCGCAAGCAGCACCGCCGAGGATGGCTCGGGCACGGTCGTGACGTTGTCCACGGCGAAATACGCGGGCGTGTTCATCCCGAAGCTGCCGTTGTCCGAAGAGGCGAGAGTGAAGGTGAGCGCCTGCGTCGAGGCACCGAGACTGGTGAGATCCACGTTCGTCCATGTCGTGACGATGTAGTCCAGCGCGTTGTTTGCGAAGCGGTAGTCCGCGAGGTAGAAGTCGAGCGATCCGGTGGACTGGTTCGAGGTGTTGAGACCGTTCACGGTGAGCTTGAAGAAATCCGGGTCGTTGCCCGTGGCACCGCCGAATTTCTTCGCGAAGGAGTCGCCATTCTTCATCGAGAGCGCGGGGTAGGTGGTGTTCACGATCTGCATGCTCACCGGGCGCTCGCCCGCAGCCAGCGTGATGCGCGGCGTCGGATTGAAATCATCCACAAAGCTCACGGCGTATTGCAGCGAGCCGCCCGCGCCCGAGCCAGCCACCGCGCTGAACTGATTTCCAAAACCCGGGGTGGTCGTGTTCGTCTCGCGCGAGAGCGCGAAGCCGCTCCAACTGAAGGAGCCGCCGCCGAAATCGGTGTAGGTGTTGTTGAAGAACGCACCGCCGCTGGAGAAACCTAACGTTGAATTGTAGTCCGCCTGATGCGTGAGCGCGCCCAGCGCGGGAGTTTCCAGGTCAATGATGCCGGCGAGCGAGATAGACGCGCCGGAGAGAACGGCCGCCGCAAGGAGGCCGGTGAATTTGCTGCTTTGATACATTTCTGATGTGTTTGGTGGAGAGACCACGACACACCGCACGCTGCCCCGAGCGGAGCGGCACGCGGACGAGCCGATTGACCCCTCATTGCTACTTTTTTGCGAAGAAGTTTTTCCGAGGACACCCGCA
>JANXSB010000236.1 GCA_025352865.1 Chthoniobacter sp.
GGCGATCAAGACGGCGGTCGAAGCCTTTGGCAAAGGCGAGAGCGACCACCGCGCGCTGATCCTTTTCACCGACGGGGAGGAGTTGGACGACGACGCGGTGAAAGAAGCCGAGGCGCTGAACGGCGCGGTGCGGATTTACACCGTCGGGCTCGGCTCGGCGGACGGCTCGCTCATCCCGGTGCCGGGCGCGAATGGGGGGACGGATTTTGTGAAGGACGAGAGCGGGCAGATCGTGAAATCGCGGCTCGACGAAGAGCGGCTGAGGAAAATTGCAGAAGCGACCGGGGGCTTCTACGTTCACCTCGAATCCGGCCCGGCGGAGACGCTGCAAATCGTCCGCGACGGCCTCGGCCAAATGAAAGAACAAGACATCGACGCAAAAATGTCGCGCCGTCCGATCGAGCGCTACCAGTGGCCGCTCGCGGGCGGGATGCTGCTGCTCGCGGTGTCGCTTCTCATCGGCGAGCGGAAACGCGCCACCCGCCGGGAAGCCGCACCGGCAAAGGCTTTGGCGGCGGTGGTGGTGACGGCACTCGCGCTTTTCGCACCGACCGAGGCGCGAGCGAAGAACGCGGGGATCGAGGCTTACGAGCGGCAGGACTACACGGGAGCTGGCGACCATTTTACGAAACAACTCAAGCGGCTGCCGGGCTCGGAGGCGCTGCATTTCGACATCGGCGCGGCGGCTTACAAGGCGGGGGATTTTGGCAAGGCGCTGGATGCTTTCTCAAAGGCGATCACCTCGCCCGATCCGCAGATGCACGCGGCGGCGGAATACAATCTCGGCAACACGCTTTACCAGCGCGGGGCGGCGCAGAAGGACAAGGAGCCGAAGATCAAGGAGTGGAAAAACGCGCTCCAGCATTACGACCAGGCGCTAAATATGCAGCCGGAAAACAAGGACGCGAAATTCAATCGCGATCTCGTGCAGCGGCTCATCGACGAACTGCAAAAGGAACCGCCGAAGTCCGACGACAAGAAGGATCAGGACAAAAAAGACGAGCAGAAAAAGGACAAGAAAGACGAGGACAAGAAGCAGCCGAAAGACGGCCAGAACAAGAGCGACCAGAAACAGAATCCGCAGGACAAGCAGAAGCAGGATCAGAAAGATCAGCAGCAGCAAAAGCAGGATCAAAAATCGGAGGGCGATCAGCCGCAGCCGCAGAACCAGGACAAGGACGGCGAGCAGAAGAGCGATCAGCAGGGCAAGGAAGACAAGAAGGACGGGAACAAGGACGACTCGAAGGAGCAGAACGGCGACAAGGGCGAGAAGAAAGATGCGAAAAACGACGGTTCGAAAGACCCGCAGAAACAAGGGCAGGCGAAGAACGATCCGCAGAACAAAGACGGTCAGCGCGGCGAGCAGCCCGCGCCTTCACCCGACCAGCCGGGGAAGAAACGCGAGGGCGAGATCAAGCCGCAGAACGGCCAGCAGCCGAAGCCGGACGCGCAGCAGCAGGAGGCCGAGGAAATGCAGGCCGCGGAGGAGGGCAAGATGACGGAGGCGCAGGCGAAGGGTTTGCTCGATTCGCTGAAGGGCGAGGATACGAAGGTGCAACTGCTCAAGCCCGGTGAACGCAAGGCGGGCGGGCGCGTTTTGAAAGATTGGTGAAACGCATGACGGCGATTTTTTCAACTCCCATGCGGTGCTCACTCCGCGCCTGGCTCGTTGTATTTTGCGCAATGCTCGGCGTCGCGGCGCAGGCGGCGGATGTCTCGGTGAAGGCGAGCTTGAGCCGGAGCGTGACGGTCATCGGGGAGCCGGTGCAATTTCAAATCAGGATCATCAATGCGAAACGCGCGCTCGATCCGCCGGATGTGGCGGCGGATGGGCTGGACATCCGCCATGTCGGGCCGTCCACCAGCTCGGTAATGCGGCTGGATCAAAACGGCTTCCACTCCGAGACGACGACGGTGCAGGTCTATCAGGTCACGGCTGCGAAGAACGGGACGTTCACGATCCCCCCTGTGGAGGTGGACGTGGATGGCCGGAAGTACAAGACCGAACCGGTGACGCTGACCGTGCAGGCGAGCGCGGTGGAGGACGCGGCGCGGCCGCAGGCGCAGGGAAAATCGGAGCTGATCATAGCAAAGCAGACGGCCTATGTGGGTGAGTTGATTCCTGTGGAGCTGCGGCTTTACATGGACGCGCGCGTGCGCAGTCAGGTGGTGGCGATGCCGGAGATTTCCGGCGAAGGTTTTACCAAACAAAAAATGCCCGAGCCGCGGCGTCCCGAGCGGGTGACGAAGGACGGGCGCGAATACGACGTGCTCATTTTCAAAACGGCGATCACGCCGGGGAAGGCTGGCAAAATCAGCATCGGGCCGGGCGAGGTGATCTACAACGCGCAGGTGCCGCGAGCGCGGCGGAGCGGTCCGCGCTCGATGTTCGACCTGCTGGACGAAGATGCTTTCGGCGATCCGTTTTTCGCGCAAGTTCAGCAGTTCAAAATAAAGGCCGAGCCGGTGGAACTGACGGTGAAACCGCTGCCGGCGGCGGGCAAACCGCGCGACTTTTCCGGGGCGGTGGGGACGTTTCAATTCAGCGCCGACGGCAGCCCGAGGCAGGTGAAGGTGGGTGATCCCGTGACGATGAAACTGCGCGTGAGCGGGCGCGGGAATTTCGACCGCGTGGAAGCGCCAGCGATCAAGGATGCGACGGGCTGGCGGAGCTATCCGCCATCGGGCAATTTCAAAAAGGAAGACAGTGATGAAGTCGGACTGAGCGGGACGAAGACTTTCGAGATGGCGGTGATTCCCGAGGAAAAAAAGACGCAGATGCCGGTGTTTACGTTTTCGTTTTTCGATCCCGAGGCGGAGAAATACGTGACGCTGGTGAGCGAACCCGCGGCGCTGAAAGTGGACGGCGCAAAGGCTGCCGCGCCGCCGCCCGTTCCGACCGCGACGGGTACGGCGGACGAGCCGAAGACTGAGCCTGACAGGCCGAAAAATGTGACGGGCGCGACGGACATTCTCGGTCTGCGCTACGACGCTGGAGCGCGGAAGACGTTCGCGCCGCTGTCCGAGCGGCGGGAATTTTGGATGGTGCAGGCCGGGATGCTGGCGGCGCTGCTCGTGCTCGTCGGCTTCCGCATGCGCGGCCGACCAAACGCGGACGCCGCACGCAGCGCGGCGCTGCGGCGGGAAAAGACGTCGCTCCTCGCGAAGCTGCGGCGGAGTGAACTCGTCCACGCGGAATTTTTCGACGCGGCGGCGCGGGTCATCCAAATCGACGCGGCGCTAGCGACGGGAGCGGATGACGCGGGTGTGGATGCGACCGCGGCGCGAACGCTTGCAGGATCGGATGCGGCGACGGCGGAAGTGATCGAAGAAATTTTCAACGTGCGGGCGGAAATGCACTTCGCCGGCGGCGGGCGCGATGACGGACGCGTGCCGGGCGATGAGCGCACGCGCGTGCTGGCGGCGCTGGAAACATTTGGGAGGTGCCATGCGAAAGGTTGATCTGAAGGCCGTCGTCCCATTGCTGCTTGCACTGGCAATCCTTTGTGGGCGGGCTTTTGCGGGTGGCGGGGATTTTGAGGCGGCCAATCAGGCTTACGATCAGGGGAAGTTTTCCGAGGCGAAAGTTGGCTACGAAAAGCTGGTCGAGGCGGGTGAGTGGAGCGCGAATCTTTTCTACAATCTCGGCAATGCGGACTACCGGCTCGGCGCACCGGGGCGGGCGATGCTGGACTACGAGCGGGCGCTGGCGCTCGATCCGGCGCATCCGGAGGCGCGGGCGAATCTCGCGGTTCTGCGGAAGCAGACGGGCGCACGGCAGCGCACGGCGGCGTGGGAGGATGCGGTGTTTGTGGGGAAGTCGATTGACGTGTGGACAATCGTGGCGGCAGCGGCGGCGTGGCTTGCGTTTTTTTCGCTCGCGCTGATTTTCACGAGCAAGCGCGCGGAAAAATCCGGGCTGTGGCTGGCGACGTTCGCCGCCGTGCTCGTCTGCGCCTATGCCGCGGGAGTGCTGTGGTGGCGCGGGCAGGAAAGTGCGCTGGCGATTGTGGTGGCGCAGCAGACCGAGGCGCGGCTGGCGCCGGCGGACAGCGCGGGGCTGGCGGAGGCGCTGCCGGCGGG
>JANXSB010000239.1 GCA_025352865.1 Chthoniobacter sp.
GAGGGCGAGGACGGCGTCGTTGAGGAGGGTCTCGGCGGGCGTGGGGGCGTGGGCGGCGCTGGCGGCTTCCCAGGCGGCGGCGATGCCGACTTTGTCTTTCAGCTCGACGATGATGCGCTCGGCGGTCTTTTTGCCGATGCCTTTGGTGCGGGCGAGTGCGGCGGCGTCGCCGCTGACGACGGCGGCTTTGAAGCTGGTGACGCTGATGCCGCTGAGGACATCGAGGGCGGTCTTTGGCCCGATGCCGCTGACGTGGGTGACGAGGAGGCGGAAAAGGTCGCGCTCCGGGGCGGTGGCGAAGCCGTAGAGGACGTGGGCGTCTTCGCGGACTTGGAGGTGGGTTAAAAGCTTGATGGGCTGGCCGGTGGCGGGGAGTCTGTCGTAACTCGAAAGCGGAATATGCACATGATAACCAATGCCGTGAACGGCGATGATGACGTGGGTGGGGAGGGCTTCGTGGAGGGTGCCTTCGAGAAAGGTGATCATGGGGAAGGAGATTGGGCGGTTGGGCGGTTGGGCGATTGGATTTGTCGATTGGGTGGCGCGCTCTCCAATCGCTCAATGCAATCGCTATATCGCGCAATCGCCAAATCGAAAAGCCTGATGCCCGCCCTGCTGCTGGCGCTGACGCTTTTCTCCCAAGCTGGGGAGACGGCGAATGAGAACCTCTGGCGCGTGTGGCTGGAGCCGAAGTCGGCGCACGCGCCGGTGACGCTGCCCATCGCCGGGGCGGAGCGGACGGTGCTGTGCGCGGGGTTTTCGACGGAGGAGGGGCTGCGGGCGATGACGCGGGAGGAGCTGGCGGGGATGGGGATCGGGATGGAGAAGTTTGCGTCGCGGGCGCGGGAGAATGCGCAGGGGGAGCTGGCGGTGCTGAAGCCGCGGTATGTGCGGAACCGGAAGAAGGTGATCGAGTACGCGGAGCTGCGCAGCGGGAAGCCGGTGGTGGCGGATGCGGTGCTGGCGCCGAAGTTTCTGGCGCTGTGGAAGGACACGCTCGGCGAGAAGGTGCTGGTGGTGGTGCCGAACCGTTTCACGGCGTTTGTCTTTCCCGCGCTGGCGAGCAATTACGAGGATTACGCGCCGATGGTGCTGGAGGCGCTGCGGGCGACGGCGTGGCCGGTGAGTGTGGAGGTGTTTGAGATCAGCAGCGAGGGTGTGCGGTGTGTGGGGCGGTACGCGGAGCCGTAGGGAAGTTTCCCCTCGCGCGGGGCACGTTTCCCGCGTTCAGTCCCGGCTCACATGAAAAAAGCCCGTCTTATCCTCATCGCGCTGCTCGCCCTGGCGGCGGTTGGCTGGTTCGTTTTCCAAAAGACCATCGGCGCGCATGTGCCGGCGGCGCTGCTGGTGCCGGGGGAGACGGTGCTTTTCGTGGATGTGCCGAATCTGCCGCGGACGGCGCTGCGCTGGCCGCAGACGGGCTTGGCAAAGATTCTGGCGGAGCCGGAGATGCAGAAATTCCTGGAGAAAGCGCGCGCGGAGGGCGGGCCGGTGAAGGCGCTGGAGGAGAAGCTGGCGCAGGTGCTGCGGCTGATGCCGCGGGAGGTGTTTGTGGCGGTGACTTCGATCGAGGGGACGACGCCGAAATGGATCGCGGGGTTCGCTTTCATCGGACGGAAAAAGGACGCGGTGGCGCTGCTGGCGGAGCCGCGCGCGGAGTGGAAGAAGGGCTACCCGGCGGGGAAGTCGGACCTCGCCACGCATGCGGGGACGGAGGTGGAGACGTTCGCGTACGGGGAGGGCGCGGTGCTGGCGGAGGCGTTCCGGGGCGAGTGGTATCTGGTGTCGGATGATGTGGCGCTGCTGAACGCGACGCTCGACGCGGCGGCGCTGCCGCAGGGCGCGGCGGATGCGCTGGGGGCGCGCGAGGTTTTCAAAAAGGCGGTGGCTCCGCTGCCGGCGGAAGGGGACACGCTGGTGTTTGCGCAGCTCGGCTCGCTGACGGAGCGGCTGACCTCGCTGCTCGTGGCCAGCGGGCAGGCGCCAGACCCGCAGCAGCTCGCCGATCTCAAGCGGATGCAGGCGGTGGCTTGGGGGACGAAGATGGAGGGCGAGCAGATTCGGGATACGATCTACCTGCTCGCGCCGGGCGGGGCGAAGGAGCCGGCGCTGGCGCTGCACGCGCTGGGCTTGCAGACGGCGGATACTTTCCTGAGCTACGTGCTGAAGCTGCCGGAGAAGATCGAGCTGCCGGATTCAGCGGGGCTGGTGGGCGGGTATCTGCCGATGCTCGCGCCGATGGAAAAGGCGCTGGCGGCGAAGGGGCTGACGTGGGCGGATCTGGGGAAGGCGTTTGGCCCGGAGCTGGGGGTGGTGGCGGACTGGTCGCAGACGGAGGCGCAGCCGTCGGTGTCGCTCGGGCTGGATGTGCGCGACGCGGTGAAGGCGCGGGCGTTTGTGGAGGTCTTCACCGGCGAGGCCAGCGGCACGCCGCCGTGGGGCCATGCGGAAAAGGATGGCGTGACGCTTTTCCAAGGCCCGGAAGGCGAGGGGCTGCTGCCGATCGCGCCGGTGCTGGCGCTGGGGGAAAAATTCCTCGTGTTCGGCCTGAACGCCGATGGTGTGGTGAGTGCGGTGGCGCGCTGGCAGCAGGCTCCACCGCGCGCATGGACGATCTCGGCGGTGAGCGCGCCGACCTCCGGCTTCGGGGAGCTGGATACGAAGACGCTCTTTGAGCGCAGCTACGGCACCCTGCGCCCGCTGCTCGCCATGTCGCTGGCCTTCAATGCCGACGCCGGCAAATACCTCGACGCGGGGAAACTCCCCGGCACCGAGACGATCAGCCGCCACCTCACGCCGTCGATTTACTCCCAGAGCACGACCCCCGACGGGACGCTCGTGCAATCCGTGGGCACGCTCACTTTCAACCAGGTGCTGATCGCGGCGATCGGCGGCGGCATCTACGCGGCCTTCCCAATGCTGGAGGAAACCCTGAACAGCGGCCTGAAGCTCGACCCCACCCTCCTCCCGACCGCCCAGCCCCCGGCGTCCGCGCCGACGGAACCGGAGCCCGCCGCCCCCGCGCCCCCAGCCCAGCCATAAGCAAAACTGCGCGGCGCAGAAAATTTCGGGTGTGAGGCGGACAAAGTGTGATACTTTCCGCGCCCTATGCCTATTCACAAGAAAACCGCCTTCTCCCGCCGGCTTCCTGATTTGGTCACCGAGGAACTGGCTGCCGCGCTCATGTCCAAGACGAATTTCGAGTTCAAGGATCTCTTTGAAGTCGTCCATGCGAAGCTCAAGGCGCGCAACGCGGCCAGCGGCGGCGAGGAAATGCTCCGCCTGCGGGCCTACGAGAAGCTCCAGAATCTGGTCTCCCGCGGCATGGTGAAAAAGGAAGCCAAGAAGTACAAGGGCATCCCCAAGGTGCTCGCCACGCTGGAGACTTTCCCGCCGAAAGTCCCCGTCGCCGCCACCGCCGCAGCCTAAGCGCCGGTTTCGTCCAGGGACATGAGCGAATACTTTCCGATCTTCCTCCAAGTGGTCGTCGCCATCGGCTTTGCCGCCTCGGCGCTGATCGTCAGCGTCGTCCTCGGCAAGTCGGCGAAGACGAACAAAACGAAAGACTCCGCCTACGAATGCGGCATGCCCGCCGAGGGCGCGGCGCAGCCCCGCTTCAGCGTGAAGTTCTACCTCGTGGCGATGCTCTTCATCCTTTTCGATATCGAGATCGTCTTCATGTATCCGTGGGCCGTCGTCTATCGCGAGCACATCGCCGCGCATGGGGCGGGCATCTTCTGGAGCATGCTGAGCTTCGTCAGCGTGCTCACCGTGGGCTACGTGTATGCGATCATGAAGGGCGCGCTCGACTGGAAGAGCTGAACGGTTTCCGCATGGTCCATCACATCACGCTCTGTAAACTCCAACCCGAGGTCACGCCCGCCAAGCTCGAGCAACTCATGATGACCACGCGCATGAGCCTGCTGAAAATCCCCGAGATTCTCAGCGTCCGCTGCGGGAAAAACATCGACCCGAAATCCGAGTGGCCCTTTTTCGTGGCGCTCGATTTTGAGTCCATGGAAAAGCTCGCGATGACCGAGGACGACGCGATTTACATGAAATTCATCGCCGACGTGATGAAGCCGCACACCACCGACCGGCTGGTGCTCCACTACGAGATGGAGCCGGGTAAGAGCGTCAAATACTCCTGAAGCCGCGCGGCGAC
>JANXSB010000246.1 GCA_025352865.1 Chthoniobacter sp.
ACTGCGACCTTCTACGCGCTTTGCGGCTGAATCGCCCTATTCGCCCAGCACGAAGTCCCGGAGACGCCTCAGGGCGGAGAGCATCGTGAAAACGACGCAGGAGCACCGGATAATGGCGCGGCGGGACTGAGGGGAGAAACGTGAAACCTGAGTCTCGGAATTCCGGAACTCAGGTTTCAGGTTTCACGTTTCCATTTCACGGTCGGCGCAGCCGGTAAAAGCGCCGCGGGCCGGCGGTGGGATCGGGCACGTTGATGGCACTGCCGACGGTGCCGCGCGGCTGGGTGACGGGCTGCCAGTTCGGCGGATTGAGCGAGTCGGTGAATTCGAGAACGTGCGCGGCAGCGGCGGCCGGCCACGCGAGCTGCGGCGTGCCGGCGGCGATGGAAAGATCGAGACGCGGCGTGGGTTCATCCGCATCCGGAATCCCATTGCCGTCGCGATCGATGGCGAGTCGCTGGCCGCTGCCGCGCGGCGTGCCCATGATGGTGACACTCGCGCCAGCCGCCACTTTCGCTTCGAGCGCGGCACGGGTCAGCGCACCGAGCGCGGCCTGGTCGCTGAGGTAATCATTCGTCGCCGGCCGGTAGAGCAGCCCGTGGCGCTCGCCATTTTCCAGCAGCCGCACGACGAGGTTGCTGCTGATGCCGCTCACGGTCGCGGCGGCCTGCGCTTCGAGCAGCGACCAATCCGCACCGCTCGCCGCGAGCGTAGCCGCAGAAACCGTGCGCCCGTAGCCGACCGCGGGCGCGGTGCCCGTGTCGAAGCATTGCACGAACGCCGCGAGGTTGCGCTTGCGCGTGGTGTCCGCGGCAAAACTTCCGAACACCGGATGCGAAAGAAACGTGAAAATATCCGGGTTCGAGCCGTCGTGAACGATGCCAAAGCCGCTGAGCGAGACCGCCGTCGCGCTGCGGACGAAACGCAGCTTTTGATAGACGTTGCGGAGATGCGGAACCTTGAAGTCCTGGCTCTCTTGCAGCGACGCGGCGGAGATGATCACGCCGTTCGTGCCGGTCGGCAGCGCGTGGCAGGTCGCGCAGCGCAGGCTGGGCTGGTAGTTCTCATTCACGAACGTGTTCTGGCCCGCGTTCGGGTCACCGGCATTGGGATCACCCGGCGGAAAAAGCGACGGCATAGTGCGGTCGGGGTTCTGATTCGGGTTCGGCTCGAAGACGATGGTGTTGATGAAATCGCGGAAGGCATTGATGTCCGCAGTGCTGAGTTGCGAACCGCCAAGGAGCGAGCCGAAGGCGGGATTGAAGGCCGCGAAATTCTCGCGATCTCCGCGCCAGTGCAGCGGGTTCAGGCCCGCGAGCCCGCGCAGCGTCTGCGTGTTCATTGGGCCTTTCATCGGGTGCATTTGGAAATACAAGGAGCCGCCGAGTGATGTCACCGTCTGCATCGAGCCGCCGGGATCGCCGAGATTCCACGCGAGGTCGTCGCGGTCGCCGTCGATGTGGCAGGACGCGCACGATTGCGTGCCGTTTCCCGAGAGCCGCGCGTCGTAGAGAAAACCGCGCCCCACGCGGATCGTCGCGGGCGTGGGATCGTAGGTGCCCGTGGCGATTTCCCCGAGCACCGTCTCGCTCGTCGTGGAGACGACCGAGATCGTATTCGAGATGCGGTTCAGCACGTAGAGCCGGTTGTTCGCGGCCTGGAGCGCGAGGCCCCGTGTGCCGCGCTTGTTGCGCGGATCGGCCGCCGCGCCGGTCGTCGGCCCGGTCTCGATGCGCGAGATCACCGCGCCAGTGTCCGCGTTGATTTTCGCCACGCGATCCGTGCCGAAACTCGCCAGCCAGAACGCCGCGCCATCCGGTGCGAACGCAATCGCCGTCGGCTGCGCGAGCGCCGTGGCGAGCGCGGCGTTGTTCGGGAAAAGCAGATAGTCCACGCCCGGATTGAGATCGAACGGCGTGACCGTCCCTGCGCCCGCGGTGTTCACGCGCGTCACGCGGTTATCGACGCTGTGCCCTTTCTGCGCGGGCTCGAACTGCGTGAGATTCCGCGCCTCGGTATTGGCCACCCACAGCTCATTGCTCGCGGGTCGCACCGCCACGAAAAAATTCACCGTGCCCGTGCCGTGGAAGTAGCGCGTGATGCCGAGCGTGGCGGTGTTGATCTCCGCCACGTCGTTGTCCGGCATGTTTGGTGCCGGGTTCAGCCGCACATCATCCGCGCTCACGATGAGCCCGACCTGCGGCGGCACGGGCAGGCTCAGGTTCGTTGGCGGCGGTTGTGCTGGCGCGAGATTCGCCGGGAGCAGCGTCGTGCGATTGCCCGAGAGTTTGAAAGCCATGTACACCTTCGTGCCGTCGCCGCTCACCGCGAGCGAACGCGGGTTCAGCCCTTCGAGCGGAATCGTCGCCGTCGCCGCGTGCGTGGCGAGATTGAAGACGCGCAGCAGACAATTCTGCGAGCACGAGACGAAAGCCCGGCCATTCGCGAAAACCACGTCCGCAGGCTCGTCCTTGCACGCGAGCGTATCCGTCACCGCGCCCGCCGCCACGGACACCACGCTCACCGAATCGGAGACTTCATTCACCACCCACGCCTCGTCGTTGGAAAGCGCATTCACCGACACCGGCTCCACACCCACGGGTATCTCGCGGATCAGCACGGGCAAAGGATTCGCGGGATTCGAGACATCGAAAACCGACAGCCGTCCGTCCGGCGTATTCACCGCAAAAAGCCGCGTGCCATCCGGCGAGAGGCAGATGGGCCGCGTCTGGTGCGCCTCGAAATTCACATACGTCGCCGACTGCGCGCGCAGGGCCGGAGCCACCCACACGCACCACAGCGCGAGCGCCGCAGGCGCGCACGTTTTCACTACGAAAGAAACACAGCGGGGCAAAGAAAGCGTCATGGATGCTGGGGGTAAAACGCGGAGCGATTCCGTGTTCGGCAAACCGTATAACACAAACTCCCGAGCGCGCCACCACCGCCGCCGGACTGAGGGCTTGCGCTGCCACGGGTCGTTTGCAACCTTCCCCGCCCTATGCCCAGCCCCGCCGAGATCACGCCCGCACCGGAACCCGGATTCGATGCCGAGGTTTTCTGGATCAAACACAAGACGAACGCCATGCGCTTCGCCGCGCTCTTCGTCGTGGCGCTGGCGACGTGGGCGGCGTCGGAGTGGTTCCGCATGGAAAAACTGAACGGCGCGCAGGAGATGCTCGCGGGTGCAAAGACGGTGGAGGATTTCCAAAAGCTCATCGCGAAATACCCCGGCACCGCGGCGGCGGGAAACGCGCACCTGCTGGCCGCCGCGCAATTGCGCAAGGACGGGAAGTTTGACGAATCCTCCGCGCTCCTCCGCGCCTTTGCGGAAAAGTATCCCGACCACTCGCTGCTCAGCGGCGCGTGGACTAGCCTCGCCGCAAATCTCGAGGCGCAGGACAAAACCGACGACGCGCTGGCCATGTACCAGAAAGTCTCGACGAGCTACGCGAGCAGCTTCAGCGCACCGGTCGCGCTCATGGCGCAGGGGCGGCTGCTGAAGGCCAAGGGCAAGACCGAGGAGGCCGGAAAAATCTACGAGCAAGTGATGACCCGCTACGCCGAAACCCCCGTGGCCCAGCAAGCCGCGCAGGAACTCAAGCAGCTCAAAAAGTAGCGCGAAGCGCGATCAATCTTTCGGCGCTGTGGTGACAGGCCAGCCGGGGGCGAAGATGCGGAGGACGCCGCCTTTGCTCGCGCCTTCGAGCGCGGCGGTCGGTTCGATGGTGATGCGCGTGCCGCTGCATCCGTGGGTGACGAGCGGGATGTTTTGGTTGTCGGTAAAACGGGCGGTTTGCGTGAGCGCGCTCGGGTGCAGGGTGTCGTCGGCAAGAGCGAATTTGATTTCCTGACCTTGCTTGAAATTGTCATCGAAAAACTTTTTGAACTCGTCGCGGCGTGGGCCGTTGAGGAGCGTGAGGACGATCTTCTTTCCATCCACGCGCTCGATCCACGCGGGCAGGCCGTGGTCTTTTAGAAAAGCGTGGTGCTTCGCGAGTTGCTGCGCAGTGGCGGCTTTGTGGGTGTCGGGGCTGATCCAAATGTCGGTGCAGTGGCCGCGGTCGGTGGTGGTGCGACCGGTGAGGTTCACGAGCAGCTCGTCGCCGACGGCGAGGTCGCTGAGCTTCGCGGGCTGGTCGCCTTTCCACACACGCGCGGTGGCGTCGGTGGAAAGTTCGCCGTGGCCGAGATCGGGCGGCTGTTCCATGCGGCTCCGGTCGTTTTCAAACTCGGGGAGTTTCCATGCGACGAGGAGCTTGTCTGGATGGATGGCCTCGACGCGGTAGGTGAGTTTCTCGTCGGCGAGGCGCGTGAATTCGTCGGTGATGACGCTCGCTTTGGTGAATGCGCCGTTTTCATCCGGGTGCAGAAAAAACTGGCATCGCGTGCCAGGCGCGAGGTCGCTGATGTCCGCCTCCGCGTGGAGCGTCTGCACAGTGCCGAAGGGCAGCAGCGTGAAGTCCACGAGTTCGCCCGTGCGATCCGTGCGAAACTGCCCGCTGCGTTTCACGACATCCACTTTCACCAACTCGCCGCTGACGCGATGCTCGGTACGCAGCGGCGGCAGCTCGCCGGGCCGGAGCTGATACCACGGCAGGTGCGCGTTGCCGAAATCGGTGCGGAAGGGAAACTGATTCGCCTCCGGCCCGCTCGGCTCGACGCCGAACCGCTCGCTGTAAAGCCCCTCGCCAAACGGCATGTCCTCGATCGGCCACGCCGGGTTCACGAAAACGCGCACGATGCGGCTTTTGCGAAAACCTTCGAGCAGCAAATCCAGTTCGAGCACCCAGCGCTCGCCGCTGCATCCGAAATTGTCCACGGGCGCGCTTTGGATTTCCAAAACCACGCCGCGCTTGTTGTCCACCGGCGGGTTGTAAGTGCGCAGTTCCTCATTCGCCACGGCGATCGCAACGCGGCGCTTTTCCTTCACCCACTTCTCAGCCTCGATCCCTTCGTCTTTGAAAAGCGCCTTTATCCCCACCGGGTCGCCGAAGAACGTGACCGTGAGTTTTTTTCCATCCACACGATCAATCCACGCCGCCAGCCCGCGCACTTTGAGGAAAGCGTTGTGCTTTTTCCGCTGCTCCTCGTTCGCCGCGGCATCGGCTCCGGTCTCCGCCTGCAAAGCGCCGACTTTGTTTTCCTGATACAGAAAAAACTCGCAGCGCGTCCCGAGCGGGATGTCGCGAAGATCAGCCTCCGCATTGCGATAGCGGACGACGGCAAACGGCGTGAGCGTGAAGTCCACCAACTCGCCCGAACCCTCCATCCGAAACTGCCCCGCGCGATGAATGAAGTCCGCCTCGACCAATTCCCCGCTCACCCGATGCTCGGAATGCAGCGGCGGAAACTCGCCCGGCTTGAGCTGATACGGCGCAGGCTCGGCGGCGTAGTTAGTCAGCGGCGAAAGAAGTAGCGCGGCCAGCAGCCACGCTCTCATGCCAGCACTTCCGAAACCGGCCCGAGGCTGTCCACGAACTGCTCTGCACTCACTTCCATCTTCTGCATCATCGTGAGCATCAAGTTACTCAGCCGCGCCTTCTCATCCTTCGGCCTGCCGCAAAGGCTGCGCCATTCGTCGTAGTCGAGCTTGTAGTTACCACCCTGTGGATTGTTGTAGTCGATGTGTTGACCATGTTTGAGTCCGAGCCCGCTGCCGCCCGCAAGTAAGATGGGCAAGTTACTATTCGAGTGACTGTGACCGTAGCTCATCCCACTTCCGAATAAGACCATCGTCCGGTCGAGCAGCGGCGTGTCGCCATCCATCTCGGCTTTCAGCTTATCGAGGAAATAAGCGAACTGCTGCATGATGAACGCATCGCTTTTCGCCAGCCGTGCCAGCACTTCCGGGTCGCCGTTGTGATGCGAAAGCTGGTGGCGCGATTGCGTGATGCCGATCTCGGGAATGGCGAGGCCGTTACCTTCGCTACCGCTCATGTAGCTCACCACGCGCGTCATGTCCGTGCGCAGCGCGAGCACGATGAGGTCATACATCGTCCGGTAATATTCGCCCGCCTGCTGCTTGGTCACATTGCGGTGAAAAGGCGCGGCATCGACCTTCGGCTTCGGCACATCCAGCCACGCGTCGAGCCGCTCCGTGCGCTGCTCCACATCGCGTACCGAGTGCAGATATTCGTCGAGCTTCGTGCCGTCCTCCTTGCCCAGCGCGAGACGCAGCGACTTCGCCTCATTGAGCACCGCATCGAGCACACTGCGGCGTTTGTTCAGCCCCGCGCGCTGCGCCGGAATCCCGCCCGGCTCCTCGCCGAAAAGCCGGTCGAAAACATTGCGCGGATTATCCTCCGCCGGGAGCGGCACGCCATCACGGGAAAAAGCGAGCGTGCTCGAATTGTTCGGCTGACCCGTGCCTGAACTGATCGACAGCTCCAGCGACCCAAAGCGCGTGTGCTGCGATGTGACCTCCGCCATGAGCTGATCGACCGAGATCGTGTTCTCGTATTTCCGCGCGCTCTGCGCATCGATCTTCGCTCCCGTGAGCCACGTATCCGCGCACACATGCGCCTGCCCCAGCCCGTTCGGATGATGCAGCCCGCTGAACACCGTGAACTCCTCGCGATGCGCCTCCAGCGGCTTCAACGCCGCCGACATTTCATAACCGCGCCCCGCTTTCGTCACCTGCCACGTCATCCCATTCACGCCATTCGG
>JANXSB010000254.1 GCA_025352865.1 Chthoniobacter sp.
CTTCGCGACAGACGGAACGATAAGTGAGCGCGAGAAGCTGTGCTGACGTCGCTGTAAAGTCTGCCGTCTCAAGACATGAAAACAATTCTGAATCGTGTCTGCGGCAGAATCCGGGGAAAGTCACCGCGGCTTTCTCGCCAACACCGACTTTCCGAGGTTCTATACACGCGTCGTTTCTTGCAAGGCTATTGGTCCCGATCTCAAACGTAATTACGCGGTTAGTTTCGTCAGCAATTTTCCTCAGCCACGATTCGGCAAGCAGGTGTGAAGCAATTGGCGGTTCTCTGCACTCATCCAATGAAGACATGCACTGCCCGAAAGGTCCTCTTTGCTGAATGGCTTGCATTTCTTTCATCATGTCAAAGAACTCTCCTAGCTTTTCTTGCGGCAGTTTTGTTCCTTCAAGTTTCATGTGTTTGGAAGGGAAGTCTTTTACCCTCGTTGCGTAGTTGAGGACTTGGCAACGCCGTATTTGCGCGGGGAAGCTGAGCTTCGTGGTGAGGGGTGGGACGGCCTGGAGCCAGTGCGGCGTCGCGTGAATGGTTGGCGAGGCGGGCGCACAGCACATTTACGGCGGTCTGTTTCATTCTGTTTGACTTGTTCGTTGTGATCGTTTAGGGCTTTCCCATGCCAAAAAGCGAGCCGAAGTCCAAAACCGAGAAAAAGAGTCCCGCAACCGACCGGGAACCGACCAAGGTGTTCTACCCGCCTGCCCGTCCCGTGCCTCCGCCTCACCCGGCAGATTCGGAAATCCCGCGGGTCGAAGCCTTTTTAGAAGAGGCGAAAAACGAACCGAAGCGGAAATTGATCACCGATCATATTGGTACAATCGTGGTCCTGCGCGACGAAAAGAGGTTCACTTTCCGCGCCATCGCTGAATGGCTGACCGAGAGGGGAATTGAAGCCGATCACAGCGCCGTCTATCGGGCCTACCTGGCTGCCATTCCCGAAGAGAAGCGCGACCCGCGCGAGGATTGGGGAGACGTGGACTTGCCGGAATAATTTGGTCCCACGAACTGCCCCACCCGCGCCATGAAAGCTGAAAACTTCAAACCGCAAAAAGCGTCCTACACTATCAAGGAGGCATGCGTTTATCTCACCATGAGCGACAAGACCATCCGCCGTCTGATCGCACGCGGCCTTCTACGCACAAGCAAGGCGCTGGCAAAGATTCACATTCTTGGCGAGGACGTGGAAACGCTTTTCGAGCGCACCTGCTAGCCCTCACGCCGCCACTGAATTTTGAAAACGCACGATCTTCCCCTCGGCCCGCGCGATCTGCTCCGCCTCGTAGGCGTTTTTGTTCGCGCGGATTACGTTCGAGTAGGTGTCCATGATGAGCTTGCCGCCGTCGCTGTGCCCCTGCCATTCCGCAACCTGCTTCACGTCCACCCCGGCATCGAGCTGGGCGACGATCCGAAAGCTGCGCAAATTGCGGGGAGTGAAATGCAAAAACCCAAGGGCGGCGGAGGCGCGCGTAAGAATGTCGTGGCAGCGCGCGGTTTTGAACAGTTTGCCGCTGTCCTTCCGGCGCGGCTCAAGAAACGCGCGTACGTTGGAAAAAAGCGGGATCGTGAAAGCTTTTTGGGTCTTCACGCGTCGCACGTTGATTTTGCCAGCCGTCCAGTCGATGTCCTCCCACCGCAGCACCGCCGCCTCCGCGGTGCCCATCCCGGCCAGGGCGAGGAATTCAATCGCGTCCGCCCCAGCCGCATCCCCGTGATTGAATTTGCAGCCGCGAATTCGCCCGAGGATCGCCGCAAGTTGGTCGGCGGTGGGAATGTTGCGCACCACATCCTGTTTCTTTTTCCGCGGCACCAGTTCTTTCGAGAAAATGCCGGGTGCGGGAATCACCCGATCCACCACCGCGAGCCAGAAAACCTTGGCGAGCACGCGGCGGTAGCCGTTAAAAGAAAGGTGCCGCATGTGGCCCCCGTGTTTCGTGAACCACGCCGCGATTTCGGAGGGACGGACCTTGACCACCGGCACGCTCATCCCGCGTTCAAAGGTGTTTTCAAAATGCCGGAGAATGGTTTCGTAGAACTTCAGAGTGTTAGGCTTACCGGTAAAAGTGGCACGAGCGCGGGCGAACAGTCCGGCGAGCGTCAAATCGGCCCCGGAGGCGTCCGTCTCGGCGAGCGTTTTCAGCCATTCGGCGAGCTTGCGATCCGCTACTTTTCGATCCGCGGTTTCGAGGGCGCGGAGGCGTCGCTTGCCGTCGATTTTACGCCGTCCGTAATACATCAAGTTCTCGCGGTTGCGGTAGAGGTTTGGCGCGACCTTTTCGAGCAAGGCGAGCGTGCCGCGGGATTTTTGGGGTTCGTGCTTCGTTTTCATGGCAAGCGAAGCATAGGGAGCACCACAAGGGAGCACCACCACTTTTTTCAGAAATCTACCATTGCCCGCAAATCCCTTTACTCAAAGGCATTTGCGGCATTTTATCTGGTTCCTAATAATAGACTGAGAAACTGTCCGTCGGAAAACTTCGCGTCCTCGCCCTGCCGGACGACGATCAGCTCCATCGACGGAATCACCAGCAGCCGCTGATAACCCGAACCCACCGACGCCACGAGATCCGTCGGCGCAGCGCGGCAGAGGCAAGTGTTCCGCCAGTCCTGCTCGTGCCATTTCTTTTCGAGCATGTCCTCGATGTCGAACTCCCGCGCGCCCGCTTCATCGCCCAGCCGGTTGTTCCAAAAGCCCAGCGCAAACGCGCGATTCGCCGCCGAGCCGCGCAGACATTGCGTGAAAGTGTGCGCGGAAACCACGGGCACGCCCTCGCGCAGCATCAGCGTCCCCATGCGCGACCACTGCCGCGCCGTCAGCAGAAATCCCGACGCCAGCAGCGGATTGCCCGCGCGGTCCCGCTTGTAGTTCTGCGGCCCGAAGCCCAGCGGACGCAGCACCTTTCGCTCGAGAAAATGCACCGGCGTCTCCCCGCGCAGCGCGAGCTTGCGGCGCAAAAGTTCGTGAAAAACCTGGAGCGAACACGGCCCGTAAATGAACGCACCGCCCGCCGCCGCCACCTGCGGCACGCACAGCGCGACAGCCGTGCGGTTCGCGACCTCCGCGCTGTGCAGATGATTCTCCGCATCCAGCCCGCTCGTGAAATCGAGCAGCTCCCGAATCGTGATGCGCGACCGCCCCGCATCGCCGCGCCATTCCGTGATCGTGTCCGCCACGCGATCATCCAGCGAAAACATCCCCTCCTCCACCGCCGCGAGCGCCGCGAGATTCCAAAACGCCTTCGTGCCCGAGTAGATTTTGTGCGGCTCCGCCGCCGAGTGCCCATTCGGGTAATCCTCGAAGATCCTCTGCCCATGCTGGATCACGAGCAATGCCATACCCCGCCGCGCCGCCGAATACTCCGCCGCCGCCCGCAGATTCACCGACGATAAATCCCCCGCCCACGCCGCGCACGTCAGCGCGAAAACCAGCGTCAGAAAAACAGCACGCACATTCATCGCGCGGAAAACTGCCACAGCGCGTCCGCGCTGCAAATCCGGCTCACGCGCGCTTCGTGAATCTCCCGAGCTTCCGCCGCACCATCGCCGCCACGTCATCCAACTCCTCGATCCGCAGCAAAAAGGCCACCGCGAAAAACGCCGCACCCGCGACCCCGATCGTCGCGAACAGCGCCACCGCCTTTCCCGCCACACCCACGTGCGCCGCCACCGGCAGCGCCCACCGCAGCGCGCTCCAGCACACCGCGCCGAGCGCCGTCGCAGCGACCGCCAGCTTCGCCAGCGTCGCCGCCATCTGCCGCGTCTCCAACCGCTCCACATGCCGACGCATGAGCGCATAGAGCATTGCGAAATTCGTCAGCGCCACCAGCCCCGTCGAGAGCGCCAGACCTCGGTGCCCCCAGCCGAGATGAAACGTGAACCACTGGTTCAAGCCGTAGTTCACCGCGATGGAAAAAAAGCTCACCAGCATCGGCGTGTTCCGTTTTCCCAGCGCGTAGAAAGCGGGCGCGAGCACCTTGATCCCCGCATACGCGCACAGCCCCACGGCGTAGAACTGGAGCGCCTCCGCGGCGTGCTGCGTGTCGAGCGGCGTGAATTTCCGGCGCTCATAAATCAGCCCGATGATCGGCTGCGCCAGCACCATCAGCCCGATCGTGCTCGGGATCGTCAGCACGAAAGCCAGCCGCATTCCCTTCGCCAAAATCGAGCGAAACTCCGCCGTGTTTCCCGCCGCCGCGCTCCGCGAAATCACCGGCAGTGTGACCGTGCCAATCGCCACGCCGAAGATGCCGATGGGCAGTTGCATCAGCCGGAATGCGTAGTTCAGCCAGCTCACCGCACCGTCGCCGAGATGCGACGCGAAGTTGCCATTCACCATCACATTCACCTGCACCGCGCTCGCCGCGATGACCGCCGGCCCCATCAGCAAAAGGATGCGCCGCACGCCCGGATCGCGCCACGCAAAGTCCGGGCGAAAGCGAAAGCCCGCGCGCCGCAGCGCTGGAAACTGCACCACGAGTTGCATCGTCCCACCGATCAATGTCCCGACGGAAATCCCGATCAGCGACCCCACGCCATACTGCTTCGTGCCAAACGCCGGATCGAGCATCCACGCCAGCGCCACGCCGCCGACAATCGAGCCGATGTTGAAAAACGTGGACGCCATCGCCGGCATGCCGAAGACATTTTTCGCATTCAGCATCCCCATCACCAGCGCCGCCAGCGAGACCAGCGCGATGAACGGAAACATGATCCGCGTCAGCAAAATCGCCGTCTGCATTTTCTCCGCATCAAAACCCGCCGCGAGCACACGCATGAGCTGCGGCGCGAGCGCGATGCCGAGCAGCGTCACCGCCGACATGAAGACCGCCGTCAGCGTTGCCACCTTGTTCGCCAGCCCCCACGCCTCCTCGTCGCCGCCCGTTGTAATCTTTTCCGAAAACGTGGTGATGAACGCCGTCGAGAGCGCGCCCTCCGCAAAAAGATCGCGCAGCAGATTCGGCGCACGAAACGCCGCGATGAACGCATCCATCCCCGCGCTCGCGCCAAACAGCGCGGCGAAAACCTGCTCGCGCACCAGCCCCAGCAACCGGCTCGACATCACCGCGAGGCTCACGAGCCCCGCGGACTTTGTGCTGATTTTATTCGGTGCGGCCATCGGCTATTTCGGATGCGCCGCTTTGCGCAGCCGGTCCATGATCGCCACGCCGAGCCCCGTCTCCGGCAGCTTCTCCGCGAGGATCACGTCCAGCCCCGCCTCGTCGAGCCGCCGCAGCTTTGCAAAAAGCCCCGCCGCCGCCGCGCGCACGTCGCCCTTTTCGCTCAGCCACTCGACCTGCGCGAACCGCCCATAATCGTGCGCCGCCGCCCGCTTCCACGCGAGCAGCCCCGCGCGCACACCGCTGCCCGGCGTCAGCTCGGTCGCGCTGTCGATGAGGAAAAGCCGCGTGCCCGGCGCGTAGTGGCTCGCGAGCTGGCCGGGCGCTTCCGGCGACTGACCCGGGCGGGGCGCGAGCGTGGAGAAAAACGCGCGCATGTCCGCCTGCGTCACGCCATCGGGCGCGACCTGACTTTCCATCCAGACTTCGGCGAGATCATGCGCCGTGATCGGGCCTGCACGCAGCATCCGCAGCCGGTCGCCCTCCACCGCCACGATCGTGCTTTCCACGCCGTGCTGCGCCGGCCCGCCTTCGAGAATGAGCGGGATGCGCCCCGCGAGTTCCGCATAGACGTGCTCGCCTGTCGTCGGGCTGATGCGGCCAAATCGGTTCGCGCTCGGCGCGGCCAGCGGCTTTCCGTACCGCTCAATCACCGCGCGAAAAACCGGATGCGCGCTCATCCGCACGGCGACCGTCCCGAGACCCGCCGTCACGATGTCCGGCACGACCGCGCGGCGCGGCAGCACCAGCGTCAGCGGGCCCGGCCAGAAACGCTCGGTGAGCACCGCCACGAGTGCCTGGCTTTCCGTCGGAATTTCCACCAGCTCCTCCAGCCAGCCAGGCGTCGGCAGATGCACGATCAGCGGATCGAAAAACGGCCGCTCCTTCGCTTCAAAAATCTTCGCCACTGCCTCGGGTCGCAGCGCATCGGCGGCCAGCCCGTACACCGTTTCCGTCGGCAGCGCCACCGGCTCGCCCGAGGCCAGGACCTCCGCCGCCCGCGCCACCGCCGCGTCGAAAAGCTCCGGCGTGTCGGTGGAAAAAAGAACGGTCTCCATGAGTCGGCGGCGATTTGCGAATCAGCCGCCGATCCTGTGCTGAAGCGCCTTCCGCGCTTGCAGCGCGCGCTCGGCGGCTTCCTGCGTCGTCGCGCCAAAGGCCACGAGATGCCCCATCTTGCGCCACGCGCGCGGCTCGGCTTTGCCGTAAAGATGCAGCTTCACCTGCGGCATCGCCAGCACCGCGGCCCAGTCCGGCTCGCCGTCCCCCCACAGGTCACCGAGCAGATTCACCATCGCCGCCGGGCACAGCGAAGCGGTGTCGCCGAGCGGCAGCCCGCACACCGCGCGGAGCTGCTGCTCGAACTGGCTCGTCACGCTCGCATCGAATGAAAAATGCCCGCTGTTGTGCGGACGCGGCGCGAGTTCGTTCACGAGGATCGCGCCGTCCGCGAGCAGGAACATTTCCACCGCGAGCAAGCCGATGAGCCCGAGCCTTTCCGCAATTTCCACGGCCAGCGCCCGCGCCTTCGCCTCCGCCGCGGGCGTAATACTCGCGGGCACAATCGTCACATCGAGGATGTGGTTGCGATGCACGTTCTCGCACACCGGATACGTCGCCGTCGCGCCATCCGCGCCGCGCGCCACGAGCACGGAGATCTCTTTTTCAAACCGCACGAACTGCTCCAGCACCGCACCCGTCCCCGTGAACGGCGCCCACGCTTCCACGAGATTGTCGCCCGGCGCGATCTTGCGCTGCCCCTTGCCGTCGTAGCCAAACGCCGCCGTCTTCAGCACCGCGGGCAACCCAATTTCCACCACTGCCGCCGCCAGTTCGCCCGCATTGCTCACCGCCATGAAAGCCGGCAGCGGCACACCCGCCTGATCGAGAAACTCCTTCTCGCGCAGCCGGTGCTGACAGATGTGCAGCACCTTCGCCGCGGGGCGCACCTCGCAGAATTCCGCCGCCCACTCGACCGTCTGCACGGGGATGTTTTCAAACTCAAACGTCAGCACATCCACGCCGCGCGCAAAGTCCCGCACCGCCTCCGCGTCGTCGTAGCGCGCCGCCACTTCGCGATCCGCGAGCTGTCCGGTCGGCGTGTCTTCGTCCGGCGAAAACGTGTGCACGCGATAACCCATCCGCCGCGCGGCGATGGCAAACATCCGCCCGAGCTGTCCGCCACCCATCACCCCAATCGTGCTGCCCGGAAGAAAGACGCGCGCCTTGCTCATTCCAGTTTCTGCGCGAGCACGTCCGCCGTCTGCTTCGCGCGGAATTCATCCAGCGCAAAACGGATCGTCTCGTTCTTCAGCGCGAGAATGCCGACCGCGAAAAGTCCCGCGTTTTTCGCCCCCGCCGCGCCGATGGCCAGCGTCGCCACCGGCACGCCGCCCGGCATCTGCACGATGGAAAGCAGCGAGTCGAGCCCGCGCAGCGTTTTCGACTCCACCGGCACGCCGAGCACCGGCAGGGCCGTCTGCGCCGCGATCATCCCTGGCAGATGCGCCGCCCCGCCCGCACCCGCGATGATGACCTGCAACCCACGCGCCGCCGCGCCCGTGGCAAACTCCGTGAGCTTCGCCGGCGTGCGGTGCGCCGAGACGATCTGCGCCTCGTGCGGGATGTGGAATTTCTCCAGCATCTCCACGGCGAAACGCATTGTTTCCCAATCCGATTTACTGCCCATGACGACGGCCACGAGGGGCGCGGGTGATTTCATAAGAGCGCGTATAGGAAAGGCGGCGCGCGTAAAGTGGAAGGGGAAAGTTGAAAGGCGGAAGACGGAAGGCGGAAGGCGGAAGAAGTTTGTGGGACAGGGGGCTTGGAAAATCTCCCGGCATCACCATCTTCTTCCGCCTTCCGTCTTCCGTCTTTCCCCATGCCCACCAACATCGTCCTCATCGGCTTCATGGGCAGCGGCAAGTCGTCCATCGGGCGGCGCGTCGCGACGCACCTCGGCTTTCAGTTCGTGGACACCGACGCCATGCTCGTCGAGCGCGAAGGGCGCGAGATCGCCGAGATTTTCGCGCGCGAGGGCGAGGCGCGGTTTCGCGATTTTGAAACCTCGGTGCTCAAATCCCTCGGCGTGCGCGAGCACTGCGTCATCTCCACCGGCGGCGGCGTCATCCTGCGGGAGGAAAACCGTGCGCTGCTCCGCGACCTCGGCCTCGTCGTCTGGCTGACCGCCAGCGAGGACGTGATCTTCAACCGCGTCTCCCGCAACACCAAACGCCCGCTCCTCCACACCGCCAACCCGCGCGAGACCGTGACGCAGCTCCTCGCCGCCCGCCGGCCCTTGTACGAAGCCGCCGCGCAGTTCACCGTGGATACCACCGCGCTCACGCACGCCGCCGCCGCGGACGCCGTGATCGCGGAGGCGCGGCGCGCTTTTTCGTGGGACACTGCGAGGTGAAAACCGCGCTCATCTCGGAGGCCGAAAGCCTCGGCTTCGCGCTCTGCCGCATCGCCCCGTGCATCGCGCCACCGCATGCCGCGGAATTCCGCGCGTGGCTCGATGACGGACGCGCCGGCGAAATGACGTGGCTCTCCCGCAACGCCGACCGCCGCACCGATCCGCAGCAGGTGCTGCCGGGCGCAAAGAGCGTGATCGTGCTGGCGATGAACTACGCGGTAGGGACGGCACTCCGTGCCGTCCGGGGCGAGCGCAGCGAGGTGGCGGGTGGGATGAGCGCCGCATCCGAAGCGCCCACCAC
>JANXSB010000261.1 GCA_025352865.1 Chthoniobacter sp.
AGGGCGACGACGATGCCTACTGACGCGCTGGACCCCATCGACGCGTTGCGCGCCGCTGGCATGGCATGGGTCGATGCCGCCGACGCTGAAGCGCTCGCCGAGACTGCGCGCATCACGCTCCGCGCGCAATTCACCGACTCGATGATCGGGAGCGACAACCCCGCGACGAGCAAGCCACATAGCGCCACGAGCGCGGAGAAAGCCGCGGAATCGACCGTCGCAATTCGTCGGCGGGCGCGTGGGTGCGGAAGCCGTCAAGGTGCTCCTCGGCATGTCGCAGACGCGCGTCGCCACGGTGCCGATCGCCGTGCGCACAAAGGTCTGGAGCATCCCGCGCCGTGTGCCTGCGCCCGCGCGCCTGCAGGCCGCGCGCGAGCTCGTGGAGAAGGACGAAAAGACCGCCGGCCCCGACTGGGTGTGGGCGAAAGAAACCGTGATGCTCGACGCGCTCATCGCGAAGCGGCCCAAGATCGAGGTGGAAGTGCAGGCGATTCAAATCGGCCCGGTCGTCTGCCTCTCGTGTCCCGCGGAATATTTCTGCCAGTACGGGCTGGAGTGGAAAAAGGGCAGCGGGTTCCCGATGACGTTCCCCGTCGAACTGGCGAACGGCTGCGCTGGCTACGTGCCGACACTCGCGGCCTTCGACGAAAAGACCGGCGGCGGCTACGAGACGCGGCTGACCGCCTACAGCAATCTCGAGATCACCGCGGGCGATCAAATGCGCGACGCCGGGCTCGAACTCGCGCGTCAGCTCAAGCCCATGCCGCTCCCGCAGCGTCCGACCGCGCCGCCGTTCAAGGGCGAGGGCTGGTCCTACGGCAACCAGCCGCCGCAAGTGCGATGAGCCGCGCGCTCGCCATTCTGCTCGCGCTGATCTCCACGCTCGCGGCGGCGGACTGGCAGCCAGCATTCGTGCCCACGCCTGCCGATGCGCCCGCGCCCGCGTGGCTCCGGTGCTTCATCCGCGTGCCGGACGACATGGTGACTCCGCAGGAAAAAGACCTGTGGCGCGACTCGATCACGCTCAGCGTGGGCGGCGTGCGCGAGCCGTTTTCGATCTGGCTCAATGGAAAAAAACTCGCGGACGCCGAGGCCGTGCCGGACGGGCGGCGGCGGTTCAAAGTGCCGAAGGGAATTTTGGAAAAGAAGGCCTTCAACGTCCTCGCGCTGCGGCTCGATGGCGCGGCGCGCGGCGTAGACATGGCCCCGATTCTCGCGGGCTATTTCGACGAGCTGCTGCTGGAGGGCGCGTGGGAAATGCGGACGGGCGAGCCGGCGGAGGAGGAGTTGAAAGCGGTCGCCGAGCAGCCCCGCGCGGCCTTTTTCACCGAGGCCGGCTTCCGCCCATCCACCACGCCGCTGGCCGCGAATCCTGTGCTGATGCCGGGCGCGCGGCTTTCGCCCGCCGAGTCGCTGGCGAAAATGACGACCGCGGACGACCTCGCCGTGGACCTCATCGCGAGCGAGCCGGATGTGGCGCAGCCTACGCACATCAGCTTCGACGAGCGCGGGCGGATGTGGGTCGCGCAGTACCGGCAGTATCCGTATCCGGCGGGCGTGAAGATGATCAGCCGCGACAAATACTACCGCGCGCGTTTCGACCGCGTGCCGCCCGCGCCGCCGCATCACGACCGCGGGCGCGATGTCATCACGGTGCATGAGGACACGGATGGCGATGGCACTTTCGACAAAACAACCGTGGCGCTCGACGGCCTGAACATGGCCAACGCGGCGCTGCGCGGGCACGGCGGGCTGTGGGTGATGCAGACGCCGTATCTGCTTTTTTATCCCGACCGCGCGGACGGCACGCTCGGCGAACCCGAGGTGCGGCTCGCGGGCTTCGGGCTGGAGGACACGCACTCCGTCGCGAACGGCCTCGTGTGGGGGCCGGACGGCTGGCTCTACGGCGGGCAGGGCAGCACCACGACGAGCCGCGTCACGCGCCCCGGCGTGGATGCGCCGGATTTTGCCGGCGTGTTTCACGAGAGCTGCATGGTCTGGCGCTATCATCCGGCGACAAAGGCGTATGAGATTTTCGCGCAGGGCGGCGGCAATGTGTTCGGGCTGGATTTTGACAGCGAGGGCCGCCTGCACTCCGGCCACAACGGCGGCGGCACGCGCGGCTTTCACTACATGCAGGACGCGCTGATGCTGAAGCAGGGCATCGAGCCGGGAAAATTCGGGCCGACCGGACATCCGTTCGCGTTCGGCTTTCTCGACATGATGAAGAGCCGCAATCCCATCGCGCGTTTCACCCACGCCACGATCATCGCCGACGGCAGCGCGCTGCCCGCGCGCTATGCTGGGCGCTTCTTCGCCGCCGATCCGCTGCACCGCAACGTCGTCGTCGCCGAACGCTACGCGCGCGGCTCGACCTTCGAGACGAGCGACACCGGCATCGCGCTCGCGGGGGCCGATCCGTCGTTCCGCCCCGTCTATCTCACGAACGCGCCCGACGGCGCGATTTACGTCGCGGATTTCTACGAGGAATACATCGCGCACGGCCAAAACTACCAGGGCCAGATCGACCCGAGCACCGGGCGCATCTACCGCATTCGCGGGAAAAACATGCCGCTCGAAAAGGACGTTAATCTCGCGGTGAAAACGGGCGCGCAACTCGTCGCGCTGCTCGCGCATCCGAACCGCTGGCACCGGCAAACCGCCGTGCGCCTGCTCGGCGAGCGCCGCGATCCCGCGACGCTCGCGCCACTGCGCGCCGCGCTGCACGAGCCGACGGAACATCCCGCGCTCGAAGCCCTGTGGGCGCTGCACCAAATGGGCGGACTCGATGAAGCCACCGCGCGCGCCGCGCTCGCGCATCCACAGCCCGTCGTGCGGATGTGGGCCGTGCGCCTGCCCGGCGATGCGAAGAAATTGTCCACCGAATTTTCCAGCGCCGTCCTGCATCTCGCCGTCACAGAACCCGACGCGGAAGTCCGCGCGCAACTCGCATCGACCGCGCGCCGCCTTCCCCCGGATCAAGCGCTGCCCTTGGTTTCCGCGCTGCTGCGCCGCGATGCCGACGCCGCCGATCCGTGCATCCCGCTGCTCTGCTGGTGGACGCTCGAATTGCACTGCGCCACGGATCGCGACGCCGTGCTCGCCGCGCTCGCGTGGGATTCCGCACTGGTGCAGCAGCACATCCTCCCACGCCTCATGCGCCGCTTCGCCGCGAGCGGCACGCGCGCGGATCTGCTCACCTGCGCGCAGCTCCTCGACGCCGCACCGACTGCCGCGCACCGCGCGCTGCTGATGAGTGGATTCGACGAGGCGCTGAAGGGCCGCGCCCTCCCGCCGCTGCCCGAGCCGCTCGTCGCCGCGCTCACGCGCCACGGCCTCGCGTCGCAGCATCTGCGCGTACGCCTGCGCGAAGCCGAGGCCGTCGCCGCCGCACTGAAAACCGCCGCTGACGAAAACGCCAAGCCCGACGAGCGGCTGCTCTGCGTGCGCCTTTTCGGCGAGGTGAAACTGCCCGAGTCCGTGCCCGTGCTGCTGCACATCGCCGCATCCGCACCGTCCATCGAATTGCGCAAAGCCGCGCTGACTTCGCTGCTCCTTTACGACGAACCCGCCATCGCCGCGGACATCGCGCGCGCCTTTCCCACACTCCCCGCCGACGCCCAGCCCGCCGCGCAAACCCTGCTCACAAGCCGCGCCGCGGGCAGCCTCGCCTTTTTGCAACTCATCGAATCCGGCGCCGTGCCCCGCACCGCGCTCGCCGCTTCCACCGCTGCGCTGCTCCGCGAGCACGAGGACAAAGCGGTCGCCGCACTCGCGCAAAAACTTTTCGCCGCACCCTCCCCACGCCCGCAGGCCCGCGCCGAGATCGAGCGCGTGCGCGCCATCCTCGCGGGCGCTCCCGGCGATGCCTACAAAGGCGAGCCGATCTTTGTGCAGCGCTGCGCCGTCTGCCACACGCTCTTTCACAAAGGCGGCCACATCGGCCCGGACCTCACCGCGTATCAGCGCGAAGACCTCGGCACGTTGCTCCCGAGCGTCCTCGATCCGAGCGCGGAAATCCGCGAGGGCTTCGTCAATCAGATCGTCACCACCAAAGACGGCCGCACGCTCAGTGGCTTCCTCGCCGACCAGGACACCGCCGTCGTCGTTCTGCGCGGCCTCGACGGCCAGGACGTGAGCGTTCCACGCAGCGAAATCCGCGAGCTGCGCGCCGCGACCGCGAGCCTCATGCCCGACGGCATTCTCACCGGCCTGAGCGATCAGGAACTGCGCGATTTTTTTGCCTACCTCCGCATCCCTCAACCCATCAACCCCTGACATGAAAACCCTCCTCCTCACGCTCGTCCTCACCACCGCCGCAGCCCTCGCCGACGATTTGAAAATCGGCGTCATCGGCATGGACACATCGCACGTCACCGCTTTCACGAAGCTGCTCAATGACACGACCGTGCCGGATCATGTGCCCGGCGGGAAAGTCGTCGCGGCGTTCAAGAGCAGCAGCGCGGACATTCCGTCGAGCATCGGCCGTGTCGAGGAATACGCGACGGTCATGCAGCGCGACTTCGGCGTGAAGTTTGTGCAGACGATCGAGGAGCTGTGCCACGAGGTCGATTGCGTGCTGCTCCTCAGCGTCGATGGCCGTCCCCATCTCGCGCAGGCGCGGCTCGTGATTGCCGCGAAAAAGCGCGTCTTCATCGACAAGCCCATCGGCGGCACCTTGCGCGACGCGATCGAAATTTTCCGCGTCGCGAAAGAGGCCGGCGTCCCGGTGTTCTCATCCTCCGCGTATCGCTACTACGACAGCATGGTGGAGTTGAAAAAGGCGGACGTGGGCGACGTGCGCAGCGCCATTTCCTATGGGCCCGCGCACCTGGAGGAACATCATCCCGACATGTTTTGGTACGGCGTGCATCCGAGCGAGGCGCTCTTCACCGTCATGGGTCGCGGCTGCGAATCCGTGGTCCGCACCCACACGGCGGATACCGATGTCATCGCCGGTACCTGGAATGACGGGCGCACCGGCACGCTGCTCGCACTACGCACCAAACCGCTCCCTCACAAAGTCACCGTCTTCGGCACCAAAGCCGTCGCTGAACAGACATCCGGCGCTGACAGCTATGCGCCGCTCGTGCGCGAGATCATGCAGTTTTTCCAAACGGGCGTCCCGCCGGTCAGCGCCGAGGAAACCATCGAAATCATGGCCTTCATGGAAGCCGCCGACGAGAGCAAGCGCCGCGACGGCAAGCCGGTGAAGCTGAGCGAAGTGCTCGCGACGGCGGCGGCCCATTGAGCGGCCTCAGTCCGATGCGCGCCATTTTTTCCGCCCCGTTCGCAGCGCTCGCGACGCTGGCCCACGCGCAACTCGCGCCGGACGAGGCGCTGAAAAATTTCCAGCTCGCCGATCCTGCGCTGCGGGTGGAACTCGTCGCCGCGGAGCCGCTGGTGATGTCGCCGTGCGCGATGGCGTTCGACGAGCGCGGGCGCCTTTTCGTCGCGGAAAATCGCGGCTATCCGAACACGGCGAATCCGCCGCAGGGCGACATCGCGCTGCTCGAAGACACGGACGGCGACGGGCGCATGGACAAGCGCACCGTCTTCGCGGGCGGCCTCACTTTCCCGAATGGCGTGATGCCTTGGCGCGGCGGGGTCATCGTCACCTGCGCGCCGGACGTGCTCTTTTTCAAAGACACCGACGGCGACGGCATCGCCGACGAAAAGCGCGTGCTCCTCACCGGCTTCGCGACGGGCGGCAGCACACAGCTCCGCGTGAACTGTCCGACGCCCGGCCCGGACGGCTGGATTTATTTCGCCGCGGGACTGAGTGGCGGCGAGATCACCGCGCCCGATCATCCCGAGCGGCCCGCGCCGAAAATGACCGGCGACGTGCGCTGGAATCCGCAGACCGGCGAGATCGAAAACGTGGACGGGCGCTCGCAGTACGGCATGTCGTTCGACGAGTTCGGACGCCGCTTCATCTGCATGAACCGCCTGCCCGTGCAGCACGTCGTCCTCTCCTCGAAAATGCTCGCGCGCAATCCGCACCTCGCCTTTTCCGAGACCGTGCAGGACTGCAATGAGCGCAGCGTGAAGACCGGCCTGCGCGGCGGCGGCGACGGCGTGCGCCTTTTTCCCATCAGCCAAAATCTCACCACCGCCGACTCGCACGCCGGCTCCTTCAGCGCCGCGTGCGGGATCACCATCTGGCGCGGCGGCGCGCTGCCGGCAAAGTATCGCGGCTGCGCCTTTTCGTGCGACCCGACCGGCAATCTCGTGCATGTGGATCGGCTCATCCCGCGCGGCGCGACCTTCGCCGCCGAGCCGCTGCTCGCCGGGCGCGAATTCCTCGCCTCGCGCGACGACTGGCACCGCCCCGTCTTCCTCGCCACCGGCCCCGACGGCGCGCTCTACATCGCGGACATGTATCGGAAAGTGATCGAGCATCCCGACTATCTGCCGGAGGAAATTCGGAAGCGGACGGACTTTGAAAGCGGGAAGGCGATGGGGCGCATCTGGCGCGTGCGCGCAGCGGAAAAGACGCCGCGCCCCGCGGAGTCCGCCGCGGAAAAACCAGACGGACAACTCACCGCCGCACTCGCGCTCGGCGATGTGCAAACGGGTGAGGCAACCGAAACGCTCGCGAAGCTCGCCGTCGCCAGCGCCGGCGACCGCTGGCTGCTTGCGGCGGTGCTCAGCGGAGTCGGCGGACGCGAGGCGGAATTTTTCCGCGCGCTCGAACCGCGCGCCGACGCCGCGCTGGTCGCGCGCGCGCTGCTGGACTTGCGCGATGCGGACGCCGGCGAAGTCCTGCCGCGCGCGCTCGCGCACGCCGCCACGGCGGTGGCCGACGCCGCGACTCCGCCGGAGCCGCGCCTCGTCTTCGCGCAGCTCCTCGCGCGCGGCACTTGGGAAGCGGCCTCCGAGCCGCTCCGCCGCGCCATGTCCGCCCCATCCGACGACACCCTCCGCGCCGCCGCCGCCGCGAGCCTCGCCGCGCTCGATCCCGTCCGCGCCACCGCGCTGCTCCTCGCACCCGGCCAGTGGCCCACGCTCGGCCCGGCGCTGCGCGAAGCCACCCTCGGCACGCTGCTCACGCGCGCGGTGGCCCTGCCTGGCGTGCTCTCCGTAGTCGAATCCGGTGCGCTTCCCGCAGGCGCGCTGAATCCGCAGCAGCGTGCGCTCTTTCTCAAACACAAGGACGCCGCGATCCGCGACCGCGCGGAGAAGATCTTCGCCACAGCTCTCGCGGGTGATCGCACGAAAGCCTTCGACAACGCCAAAGCCGCGCTCGCGCTGACGGCCCACGCGGAGCATGGGCGCGAGATTTTCAAAACCCACTGCGCGACGTGCCACCGTCTCGACCGCGAAGGCACCGCCGTCGGCCCCGACCTCCTCGACATGCGCAACCAGCCGAAGGAATCGATCCTCTTTCACATCGTCGTGCCCGAAGCGGAAGTCGCGCCCGCCTTCGCTCCCTATCTCGTCGAGACCAAAGACGGGCGCACGCTCGCCGGCATCCTTGCGAGCGAGACGCCCGCGAGCCTCACGCTGCGCATGCCAGGCGGCGTGGAGGAAACTATTCTGCGCACCAACGTCACGCGTCTCGAAGCCATGCCCGGCTCACTCATGCCCCCCGGACTCGAAGCGACCATGTCGCCGCAGGACCTCGCCGACCTCCTCGCTTTTCTTAAAGGCGAGCGCTGATTTCGTAGAGCAGCGCGACGCCGACTGTCGCGACGCGAATGGGCGGCGTTTATTTACGGCACGACGATGCGGACGCGGATGAAGCGTGCGGGTGTGCCGGGTGTGCCGATGGCCGGGAGGACGCGGACGGTGACGGTTTCGGTGAGGCCGTCGCCGTTCGGAGTGGTGGGGGCGATTTCCTCATAGTCCGCGGGCGTCGAGGTCCAGGTGGTGAAATCGCCGGAGGTTTCGACGACGTACTGGATGGGGCCGGGCGTGAGGAGGCGGTGGTAGCGGAGCGTGAGGTAGCGCGGGTCGGTAGGTGCGGGCGGCTCGATGGTGATAACGGGCAGGCCGGCGAGGCTCGGGCTGTACGGGTCGAGGCCGAAGGCGAATTTTAGGAGGTTGGGGAGGCCGTTGCCGCTGAGGTCGGCGAGGGCACCGTTGGGGCCGGTGGCGTCGAAGAGGTCGAGGCCGTGTTGGATTTCCCAGGCGTCGGGGAGGCCGTCGTGATCGAAGTCGGCGGTGAAGGTGGCGAGATAGACATTCCACGTCGTGCTGGAGCCGGCGGGGGCGAGGGAGTTGTTGAGTGCGTCGATGATGAAGACGTTGTTGCCGGGCGCGAGAGTGATGGCGGGAAGCGTCCAGTGGGCGAAGCCGTCGGCGGTGGAGGCGGGGAGGCCGTTGATGTTGATGGACTGGATGCCGGCGGGATCGTAGGCGATGCCGTCGATGGTGAAGACGGAGGCGGTGGTGAGGCGGGTGGAGGTGATGACGACGGCGGGGCCGGTGACGCTCTGGTGGGAGGTGAGGACGGTGCTCCACGGGCTGAGGTAAGTCTGCGTGCCGCTGATGCGGCGGGCGCGGACGCGGTAGAAATGCGGGCCGTCGCCGAGGCCGGTGAAAGCGAAGCCGGTGGCGGCGATGAAGCCGCTGGTGGCGGGCGTGGCGAAGCCGGGATCGGGCGAGCATTGCGCCTCGTAGCTCTGCGCGCCGGCGACGGCATTCCACGAAACGGCGCGGGTGGGGCCGCCGGAGAAGACGGGCAGCGGGGTGAGCGCTGGGGCGGGGAGGACGACGGTGAGCGCGGCGTCGCGGGTGGTGTTGCCGAGGGCGTTGGAGAGGTTGGTGAAAAGGATCGTGTCGGCATAGCTGCCGGGGTCGGTGGTGACGGCGTCGATGCTGACAGTGACAGTCGTGCTCGTGCCGGCGGCGAGGGTGCCGCCGGGCGCGGAGAGCGAGAGCCAGTCCGCATTTTTCGCGATGCTCCACGCGAGGATTCCGGTGCCGGTATTGGTGATGGTGCAGGTCGCGCCGGGTGGCGTGAAAGGGCCGCCGAAATTTCCGGCGGAGCTGAGGCCGGTGGCGGGCGTGACGGTGAGGACGGGGATGCCGAGGACATTGAAGACGCCGCTCTCGCCGGTCGCCGCTCCGGTCGTCGCGCGGAGGGTGACGGCGTCGATGATTTGCCCGACGGACACATTGCCCGCAAAGACGCCGCCGACGAAAGGCGCGGTGGTCGCGGGGCTGACGGGGATGGTGCGGTCGGTGGGCGTGCCGCAGTCGAGCGCGGCGGTGCCGGTGAAACCCGCGGCGACATTTCCCGCCACGTCGAGCGCGGTGATCGTGACGGGGAATGGGGTGCCGATGACCGGCGTCGCGCCGATCGCGGCCCACGCAAAATGATGCAGCGGGCCGGAGGTGACATCGAAGAGATTGCTCGCGCCGGTGTGCAGCGCGGTGTCCGCGACGTGGAAGGTGACGCCGCTGCCGAAGACGCCCGCGGTCACGGCGACGGTCGCGGTGCCGGCCACGAGCGTGGCCTGTGCGGGCGTGATGGTGACGCCGCCGGAGGCGCTGAGATCGAGCGGGCCGGCGATGGCGGGAAGCGGTACGCCGTCCAGGTTCACGGCGGTGATGGTGACGTTGAAAGGAACGCCGCGAATCTGCGCGCCGCCGATGGCGCTGATGACGAAGTGGTGCAGGTCATTGTCGAAGACCGTGACGGAACCGGAGCCGTCGGTGAAACCGCTGGCGCTGGCCGTGATGGTGACGCCCACGCTGCCGTCGGTGAGCGTGTTGTCCACGCCGGTTTCGGTGAAGCCGACGCTCGTGGAGCCGGCGGGAATCGTGACCGTGGCGGGCACGCTGAGGCGCGCGGGATTTCCCGAAACGAGCGTGACCGTGAGCGCCGCCGGGAGCGTGCCGGAAATGGCGACGGTGCCTGCGGCGGTGCCGCCTTCCACGACGCTGCCGACGCTCAGCGTGAGGTTGGTGTTTTCATTGTCGATGACGCTGATCGCTTTCGTCCCCGTGACCCAGCCGGTGGCCGTGGCGGTGATCGTCACCGCGCGCGTGCCGTTGATTTTTGTGTCATCGAGGATCGTCGGAGAAAAGGTCGCGGTGGTTTGGCCGGCGGGGATCGAGACCGATGCGGGGACGGTCACGGCGGTGGGATCGCTGGAGGTCAGCGCGACGGTGAGCGCGGCGAGGGTGGGCTGCGCGAGCGTGATGGTGCCTTGATTCGCGAGCACGCCCGCGCCTTCTGCTGCGCTGACGGGCAGGGTTACATTGATCGCCGGTCCCGGATAGTTGCTGAAATTGCTTTCCACAAAACCCGCGGGAAAGCCCTGGCCGTTCGAGAGGCCGATGAGGCCTTTGGTCGAGGATTTGGTGAGAACGGTGATGCGGATGCGTCCGTCGAAGAACATCTCGATTTGGAAATTGTTCGAATTGATCGTCCCGTACTCCGGCACGCCCGACCATGTGACGGCGACACGGTCCGAGAATTGCAGCCGCTTGATCGTGCCGCGGGAGGTGGGATTCAGGTCGCGGAAGAGCGCGGAGATGCGCGGCTTGCTGAAATGATTGACGAAGGACTCGACCCATTCCGTGTCGCCGGAGCCAAACGTGATGTAGCCGTTGCTGCCCACATAGAATGTCGAGTAGCTCGTCCCGTAGAGCTTCACGCTCGCGCCGCCCGTGAGGGTGATGGCCGCGAAGGCGTCGTCCGTGAGTGAGATCGTGGTGCCGGTGGTGGTGCTCGTGGGGAAGGCGGTCGTGGCGATCCGGGTGACGGTGTAGAGGCTGTTCGTCGCGGTCGTCGGCGTGAAAGTCCACATCTGGTTCGCCGTGTCGTTGTTGTCGCCGCCCGCTCCGTCGAAGAGTTCGGTGAAGTAATCCGGCTGGCCGACGAAGAGCGAAACGGCGCGCGTGAGCGAGTGCGTGCTGACGGTGTTGGTGAAGGTGATGTTGTCCGTGTTGATGCTGAGGGGGAGCGCATTGGCGCTGGCGTTCAGCGTGGCAGTGACGGTCGTGGTGGCGTTGGGCGCGAGTGTGCCGGAGGTGGCGGAGAGATTCAGCCAGGTCGCGCCCGTGGTCGCGGCCCAGGTGATCGTTGCGGCTCCGCTGTTTTTCAGCGTGAAGATTTTCGAGGGCACGGTGAAAGGCCCGCCGACCGGGCCGCTGGAGGCCAGTCCGCTGTTCGGTGTCACGCCGAGATCGTCCGGCAAATCGTAGGCTTCGGAGACGCCGGTCGTCGTCGAGCTGGCGGGCGAGGTCGCGCTTGCGCCCATGCCGCGTTTGGCGAAGGCGGTCCACAGTTCGATCCTGTTTGCGCCCGCGTTGTCCACGAGGTCGGCCTGGATGATGGCGTCGCGCGCCTGGAGGAAATTCGGATTGGCCGGCGAGAGCTTCATCCCGTCGGTCACGAGCTGGAGCATGACCTGGTTGCCGGCGAAGCCGTACTTCGCGATCAGGTTCGCCCGCGCGTCCCACAGCGCCGCGACCCACACCTCGCCCATGTTATGCACTTCGTTCGCCGTGCTGCCGATGGCCGGGCTGTGCGGCACGCCCGCGTGCGTGCTGGCCTGCGTGGGGTCGATGTCCTTGAAGGTCAGCGGACTTTTCGTCATGTCCGTCGAGTACGGATAGCGCCGGATGCCGTAGTAATAGTTCTGCGTCAGGCCGCTGAAATTCTGGGTCACGTAGCCGCCCACGATGTAGTTCGCGTTCGGGTCGTCACCCGCCTTGCTGAGCAGCGAGAGGGCGTAAAAATCCGACCACCCTTCGCCCATGCCCGAGGTCGCCAGCGCGCTGATTCCGCCGCCGCCGCCGACGAGCCGGTTGCTCAGCCCGTGGGTGTATTCGTGGAGGATGACGGTCGCGTCGAAATCGCCGTCGCGGTTCGGCGTGGGGCCGGAGAAAACGTACATCTGCATGCGTCCCGGCGACCCGTCGCTGGGGACGGAAAAGTTGGCGTTGTCCGTGCCGCCGCCGTCCTGGGCATCGGCCTGCACGGCGTCGTTGCCATTGCCGCCACGTCCGAAATTGTTGTTCTGGAAATTGCCCGACGCCTCGTTGAAACCGAGCGCGTAGAGTTTGTCGTGCATCCAGTTGCACCAGTAAAAGAGCTGCGTCACCGCTGCATCGCGGTAGGCGCTCGGCTGCTGCGTGAGATCGAGCGCGTAGTCGAAAACGCGCGACGGCGAACCCTGCGGACGTGGCGTGTCGGCGACGTCGTTCGCATCGAGATCGAGGTGCGCATCCACATTGTTGCCGCGCGTTTCATTCACGCCGTCGTCGATCCAGCCGTTCGGCGAAGCCGTCGTGTCCAGCGCGCTCAGCGTCATGAGCGTGCGGCTGACTTCGGCGGGCTGCGTGGTCCCCGGCGTGGCGAGACTCGGCAGCATTGGCGTGGGGCTGTCGCCGGTGAAAACGCGGTAGGTCGCCTCGCTGATGTAATTCGTCAGGCAGTGGCGCACGTGCGTTTCGCCCGTCTCCGCATCCACGAGCACGCGAAACATTTCGCCTCCCGTCCGGCCCGTGAGCACCACCTCCCAGCACAACCGCGCCGTGCCTTTGTCCATCGGCAGCCAGGTGAAATGCGCCGTCGCATCGCGCAGTGCCGCCGCGTGAAACGTCTGCTTTTTTTCCGCGCCTGCCGCCGCATCCCGCGCGGTCACATCCGCCGCCTGCACTGTCTCGCCGATATTGCGCGCGGCGATGGCCACGGCCTCCGCCGCGGAGATCGCCGGAGCCGCGAGCAGCGCGGCGCGGCGCGGCGTCCCGCGCGTGGCGGCGGCCGCGGGGTCGGGGAGAAAATGGCTGGCGACATTGACGAGTTCGCCGCGCTTCGTGACATGCGACTGGAGCAGCGCCTCAAAGACCGGCACGCCATCGACCTGCTGCTGCCAGACCACGCTTCGCAGCCCGTTGTGCGCGTTCGTGTAGTCGCGCTTCACCTGCGCCGTCGCGAGCACTTCCGCGCCATGTCCGAAGAGCCCTTTGTATTCTTCGAGGAAAGCCTTCAGCTCGCGATGCGGCTCATCCGCCCGCAGCGCCTGCACGCGCGCCCGCGGCACCGCGCGTCCCTCGCCCGCCGGGCCGGTGAGAAATGCGTGCGGCGAGCCGACGAACTGCGGCGCTTCCGAGACCGCGTCCATCTCCACCCGCGCCTCGGGCATTCGCTCCCGCAACTGGGTCGCCGCCGCCGTTTTCTCGGGCGCAACCGCGGCAGCCTCGGCTGGCCGGCGTTTGTCGAAATTCGGCAGCGCGTGCCGCTCGCCGTGCGGCGCGGCGAGCGCCATGCCGGGAAAAAATGCCACGCTCAGCACAGCCAGCGATAAAGCCGCGACTCGGCGAGGAAGGTTGCTGATGCGTGAGGGAATCACCGCCCTGATAATAAACGCGTGGAACCACCCAGCAACGGATAATCCGAAAGCCGCCGCCAAAAATCGCCTCGCCTTGCCTCCGTCGCGTCCCTATTTCCAGCGCCATGAAACTCCGCGTGCTGATGCTTTCCCTCCTCGTTTTCGCCCTCGCCGCCTGTCAGGCCCCGTACAAGAAAAAGGACGAGGCTGACAAACAGCCCTTCAAGGATCAGTCGGGCGACCAGGCCTTCCAGTCCT
>JANXSB010000263.1 GCA_025352865.1 Chthoniobacter sp.
ACATTGGGCCGGCCGGGCAGCACCTCGCGCAGCTCGACGTGCGCCCCGAGCCCGCGCAGAAAATCCGCCAGCCACGCCGCGATCCGCGCCTCGCCCGTGCCGTCCGTGCCGGGATCGCCCTCGGGATTCACGCTGGGAATGCGGACAAGCGCCTGGAGGAGTTCGACGGCATTTTGCGGCTCGGTCATGCGCGGCAGATTCGCCGCGACGCCGCGTGCTGGCGAGGCGATTTCCCGACGCAACCGGAAACCGTTCCGGTCAGCGCGGGTAAAACCTCACCGCGCTGCTGGCGTGAGCGTGAGCGGCGGGAGGCGGTCGTCGAGCAGCGTGTGGACGATGGTGCGGGCGGCGTGTGGGCAGCCCATCGCGAGCGCGGCGCGGCGCATGGCGGAAAGGCGCGCGGGGTCGGCGAGGAGCTTGTCGATTTTGAAGGCGAGTGTGGTGAGTTCGTTGCAGCGGATGGCTGCGCCTTCTTCGAGGAGGTGGTCGGTGTTGCGTTCCTCCTGGCCGGGGATGGGTGAGAAGACTGCCATCGGCAGCCCGCAGGCGAGCGCCTCGCTGGTGGTGAGGCCGCCGGGTTTGCCGATGAAAAGATCGCTCGCGTGCATCAACTCGTGCATGCGGTCGGTGTAGCCGAGGATGCGGAAGCGCGCGGCGTCCGACCCGGCGGCGCGGGTCACGCGCGCTTTCACGTCCTCGCTTTTCCCGCAGATGACGATGGTCTGCGCGTCGTGCCGGAGCTGCTTGAGCCGCTCGACGATCAGTTCGGTCGGCCCCACGCCGAGCGCGCCCCCCGAAAGCAGCAGCGTGGTTTTCTCCGCGTGCAAACCGTAGCTCGCGCGCACCGCGGCGCGGTCGATGGGCTCGGCGAAAACGGGATCAATCGGGATGCCGGAAACGGTGATGCGCTCGCGCGGTAGGCCCAGCCGAGCACGTCCGGCGCGTCGCGCACGAGCTTCATGTAGAGCGTGGAGTAGGCTTCGCGAAAGAGCTTGTTGGTGAACTTCAGCGCGTCTTCGTGCCGCACGGCGGCCACGCGCTCATCGCGCGCGAATTCCTTTTCCAGCGCCTGCGCCGCGCGCATGTGCCCAGTGCCGGCGCTGGCGGAGAGGAGGAGGACGCGCTGTTTCGCCATGACGCCGCGCGCGTTTTTTTTACTGCACCGCCGTGGCGGTGGCTTCGTCGGGGAAAATGCGGAAGACCTGGTCGAGGCACGCGACGTGGAAAATGGCGCGCACACTTTCGCTCAAACCGAAAAGCCCGAACGTGCCGCCGTAGGCCATGACGCGCTGGAGCGTCTCGATGAAGACGGCGAGGCCGGAGCTGTCGATGTAGCGGACTTTGGTGAGGTCGATGAGCAGGCGCGGCACTTTTTCCGCGACGAGCGGCGCGAGCGCGGCGCGAATCTCCGGCGCGCGATGCAGATCGACTTCGCCTTCGAGGACGAGGATGCCGTTGGGGTTCTGCGGAGTCGAAGCCATGCGCTTTTGCTAGCAGCACGCACGCTCCCTCGCAACGCCCGTGTGCGGATGCCCGCGCCCTACCGCGCGACGACGTGGCCGTCGGCGTAGAGCATGTTCATCTTTTTCCGCGCGCCGGTTTCGTCGGGAAAATGGACGGCCTCGTAGTCCGTGGCGAGCCGCACGCGGGACGGAGCCAGCATGACTGCACGGCGCCGGAAGTAGGCGGTGACGGCAGCGGTCGGCTCGTCTTCCGAGATGGGCGACCACATGTAGCTGCAGCCGAGTTTGGCAAACCAGTTCGGGCCCTTGAGATCCTCGGGGCATTGGAAATTCGCTGCGACGAGACCGTAGGGCGCGAGCGCCTCGGGGAGCGGTTTGGCTCCGTCGCTGGTGTCGGGGTAGGCGGGATTTTTCGGGTCAAACTCGATGATCGGAAATGTGTTGTCGTGATCCGTGGCGGCGGCGTGAGCGGCGATGCCGATCTGCCGCAGGTTGCTTTGGCATTTGATATTGTTCGCGCGTTCGACGGCCTTGCCGACCGTGGGCATGAGCATGGAGGCGATCACCGCGATGATAGCGATGACGCAGAGCAGCTCGATGATCGTGAAGCCCGCGCGGGTCTGGAATCGGACGCGTTTCATTTTGTGCCGCCGCCCGCCGCGCCGCCTCCACTCTTGATCTGCGCCTTTTGGGTCACGTAATTGTGCGACCGGGCGAGGCGCTGCTCGGGGCTGCGGCGCGCGTCCTGCGCGGACATGCGCGCCTCCATTTTGTCCTGCCGCGAAGGATCGGACATCAGCTCCTCAAACTTCGCGCGGCGCTGCTCGGGCGTGAGGTCTTTCAGGCTCTCGAAGAAAGCCTTTCGCTCGGCGAGTTCCGCCTCGGCCGTGGCGCGCTGGGCAGCGGGAAGTTTCGCGATCTCGGCTTTCGCGCGCTCTTCCATCGCCGCGGGATCAAAGCCTCGTCCGCCACCCGCAATCCGCGCCGCGATGCCGCCCGCGTCGGGCGGGCCACCGCTGTCCGGCGGGCCGCCGGCGGCGAAATCCGGGCGTCCGCCACCTTTTTGCAAAAGGAACATCGCCTCCGCCTGGCCGTGTGCAGCGCTCGCGAGGCGGGGCACCACCTTCGTGATCGGCCCGGTTTTCGGCGCGCTGGTCACGTCGGGGTTCCAGCTCTCGGGGTAAAGAAACATCGCCGAAACCTGCCGCGCGGCGGCCTCGAGATACGCCTGCACTTTCGGCTCCGCCGGGGCGGTGACATTCCACACGGCGAGCCGCGGATCGGGTGGGATGAGCGGCTCCTCGGCGACGGGCGGCGTGGGGACAAACGCGGTCTTCCAACCTGCGGGCCGCTGCCCCGCGGTGAGGCTGGCGACCACGGTGCTGATCGCACCCTTGTCGCCCGCGACGATGAACGCGAGACGCCAGCGCGCGTCGGTCACGGCGGCGAGAGTTTCGAGCGCCTCGGAGACGACGACTTTGTCCACATTCATGCGCACGGGCGTGGCGGGATCGAGGTCGGTCTTGAGCGTGACGTGGCCCTGCTTTTCGATTTCGCGGATGATCTGCGAGAGCGGATCTTTCTGCGAGTGGATGGTGATGAGCCCCCAATTCGCCCAGATGTGATGCACCATCGCGCCGATGACGAGGAGGGCGGTGAGCGGGATAAGCCAGCGGTTGCGATTCATGTCCTCACGTCAACCCGCGTGGGCGCGAAAAGTTGTGGGTAAAGCCGCCTACGCAACGACGAGGTTCACGAGTTTTCCCGGCACGACGATGACCTTTTTGATCTCCTTGCCGGCGGTCCATTCCACGATCTTCGCGCTACTGCGGGCCAGCGCCTCCACGGCTTCACGCGTGGCGTCTTTGGGCACGATGATTTTGTCGCGCACCTTGCCGTTCACTTGCAGGACGATTTCCATTTCGTCCTCGATGAGAAAGCGCTCGTCCCACTGCGGCCATGCGGCGTCGCACAGTTCGCCCGCGCTGCCGAAACGCTGCGCGAGGTTTTTCCACAGCTCCTCGGAAATGTGCGGGGCAAAGGGCTGGAGCAGCGTGAGGAGCGTGCGCACGGCGCTGAGCGGGCGAGGGGATACGTTGACGAAGGCGTTTGTGAAAACCATGAGCTGCGAGAGCGCGGTGTTGAAGCTGAGCGTCTCAATGTCGGCGGTGACTTTCTTGATGGATGCGTGGATGACGCGGAACTGCGCCTTGTCCGGCTCGGTCTCGGCGGACACTGCGCCGAGTGCGAAGGTGCCGTCCTGCTGCTCCTCCATGACGAGCCGCCACACGCGCGCGAGGAAGCGCGCGATGCCTTCCACGCCCGCCATTGACCACGGCTTCACCGCCTCCAGCGGGCCCATGAACATGAGGTAGCCGCGCAGCGCATCCGCTCCGTACTCGGCGATAACGTCGTCGGGGTTCACGACGTTGCCGCGGCTCTTGCTCATCTTCTGGCCGTCTTCGCCGAGGATGAGTCCCTGGTTCACGAGCCGCTGGAAAGGCTCGGGCGTGGAGACGTGGCCGAGGTCGTGCAGAACCTTGTGCCAGAACCGCGCGTAGAGCAGGTGAAGCACGGCGTGCTCAGTGCCGCCGACGTAGAGATCGACGCCCCCGGGCTGGCCGCCACCCATCCAATAACTCTCCGCGTCCGTGCCGACGAAACGCCCGGCGTTTTTCGTATCGCAATAACGCAGGTAGTACCAGCACGAGCCTGCCCACTGCGGCATGGTGTTGGTTTCACGCGTGGCTTTGTCGGAATAACGCAGCCAGTCGGTTGCTTTCGCCAGCGGCGGCTCGCCGGTGCCGGTGGGTTTGAAGTCAGCCAGTTCCGGCGGAGTGAGCGGCAGTTCCGCGGCGGAAAGCGCGCGGTGTTTCCCGTCCTCCCACACGATGGGAAACGGCTCGCCCCAATAACGCTGCCGCGAAAAGAGCCAGTCGCGCAGTTTGTAGTTCACGCACTTTTTTCCCAAGCCCTGCGCCTTCAGCCGCGCGGTGATGTCGGCCTTGGCATCGGCGGTGGAAAGGCCGTCGAGCGGGCCGCTGTTCACGGCGAAACCTTCGCCGGAAAAACATTCGAGCGGCTCGGTGTTGCACGCCGCTTTGTTGCCGATGCTCACGCGGGGCGCGGTGGCGACGACCTCGCGGATGGGGAGCGCAAACTTGCGCGCAAACTCCCAGTCGCGCTCATCGTGCGCGGGCACGGCCATGATCGCGCCGGTGCCGTAGCCGGGCAGCACGTAGTCGGCGATCCAGATCGGGATGCGCTCGCCATTGACGGGGTTGAGCGCAAACGCACCGGTCCACACGCCGGATTTTTCCTTCGCGAGTTCCGTGCGGTCGAGGTCGCTTTTGCGCGCGGTTTTTTCCCGATACTCGCGTACCGCCGGCCACTGCTCCTCGGTGACGAGCCGATCGACGATCGCATGCTCGGGCGCGAGCACCATGTAAGTCGCGCCATAGAGCGTGTCGGGCCGCGTGGTGAAAACGGTAATCTTTTCCGCCGAGTCGGCGACGGCGAAATGCACCTCCGTACCTTCGCTGCGGCCGATCCAGTTTTTTTGCAGGAGCCTAATTCCTTCGGGCCAGTCCAACCCATCCAACTCGTCAATGAGTCGCTGCGCAAAAGCTGTGATCCTTAGCATCCACTGGCGCATAGGTCTGCGCTCGACAGGATGTCCGCCGACTTCGCTCTTACCGTCGATAACCTCCTCATTGGCCAGCACCGTGCCTAGTGCCTGACACCAATTCACCGGAGCTTCGCTGACATAAGCGAGACGCGCACTATCCGCGTCCGAGCCGGAATAAGTCTCGATAGGTTCCGCGCGGTTACTCGAGGGGTTAAACCAAGAGTTATAGAGTTGAAGAAAGATCCACTGCGTCCAGCGGAAGTAACCTGGGTCGGTGGTATTGACTTCGCGCTGCCAGTCGTAGGCGAAGCCAAGACGCTGAAGCTGGCCTTTGAAGTAAGCGATGTTTTGTGCCGTGGTAACAGCGGGATGCTGGCCGGTCTTAATGGCATATTGCTCCGCCGGCAGGCCAAAGGAATCCCAACCCATCGGGTGCAGCACGTTGAAGCCGCGCATCCTTTTATACCGTCCAATGATGTCCGTGGCGGTGTAACCCTCGGGATGCCCGACGTGCAGACCGCTCCCGCTGGGATACGGAAACATGTCGAGCACGTAGTACTTTGGCCGCGCCGGATCAAAGTCGGGCTCGCCGGGGTTCGGTGTGTGAAAGGTCTGCGCGTGATCCCAGTGCTGCTGCCATTTGGGCTCGAAGTCGGAGAAAGGATAGGGCTTGCGGCGGGTCGTGCTCATGCGGAAAAGGCGGGAAGGATGAAGGTGGAAGGCGGAAGTGGCAACCTCACTTCGCGCTTCATCCCTCATCCTTCATCCCTCATCCTTTTCCCATGCGCCGCCTGCTCATTGCCACGAAGAACGCCCACAAGACCGCTGAAATCCGCGCCATCCTCGGCGACGGCTGGGATGTGAGCGACCTCAACGCGCATCCCGAAATCGCCGCACCCGAGGAGACCGGCGCGACCTTCGCCGAGAACGCCGCGATCAAGGCGCTCGCCGCCGCGCGGCTTTTCCCCGGCCTTGTGCTCGCCGATGACTCCGGCCTCGAAGTCGATGCGCTCGGCGGTGCCCCCGGCGTCCGCTCCGCGCGCTATGCCGGCGAGCAGGCCACCGACGCCGGCAACCGCGCCAAGCTCCTCCGCGAACTCGCCGCCACGCGCGGGAAAGCGCGCACCGCCCGCTTCCGCTGCGCGCTCGCGCTCGCGGATGCCGGCACCGTGCGCGCCACTTTTGACGGCACGGTCGAGGGCGTCATCATCAATGCCGAGCGCGGCGAGGACGGCTTTGGCTACGACGCGCTTTTCGTTCCTGCGGGCCATTGCGAGACTTTCGCCCAGCTCCCCGCCGCCGTGAAAAACCAGCTCAGCCACCGGGCCCGTGCCGTCGCCCAGGCCGCCATCTTTCTCTGCCGCTAGGATTTCGGGATAAAATCCAGTGCCTCGCGGATGCTCCCGTTGGTGAACATGATGAGGTTGCCGTTCCCGTGGACGCTGTTTTTTTCGATGAACCACGGCTGCTTCGGCCAGCGGTACGGCGTGCGCGGGTTGTCATCGAATGGCATCGGTGTGTAATCGAGGCGCATGTTCTGCGGGACGCTGAGGTCGGGGCCTCCCGCCTGTTTCTGGGCGGTGGGACAGATCCAGTTTATCTGCGTGATGCCGTAGGGCTGGTAGGCCGCAATCCACTGTCGGCAAAACTCTGGGTAATCGTCGGCCAGCAGATTGGTATCGATCTGCGGCCAGTGCCCCTGGTTCTGCACATACAGGTCCGCGGCGACGGCGAGATTCCGCAGATTCATCATGCAGCGCACCTTCGCCGCTCTCGCTTCGGCGCTCTGGATGCCCGAAAAAATGAGCGTCGCCAGAATGGCGACCACCAAGACCACGGTGAGAATCTCCAGCAGGGTAAACCCGGAGATTGCGGCTGTGCGTGAGCGTGTCACATCGGTTGGCTCGCGGTCTGATTCTGCGCTAGGTGCATGCATCGTGGGTGAAAACAATTCAGCCGCCCCGGAGGGCGGCTGAATTTTGCTCAAATCTGTATCACCGAAACTTAGGGAGCAGGGGTGGTCGGTGCCGGAATCGAAGTCGTGTTCGGCGGAGTGATCGTGGCATTGGTCACGGCATTCGCCTGTTTCCAGCCATCGACAATAAAGGTGTCCTCCCGCAGGGTGGTTAGGCCGACACCGTTCGGAGAAGAATCGGGCGCATAACCCTGCAACTGCAAGAACGCGGTGCCTTTGATCCGAAGACTTGCAGCGGCGTCCGAACCGGCAGCGATGGCCGCTTTAATGCTACCCACCGAAGAAACCGGTGACAGGAACTCAACTCCGCTCGAAATGTTGTTAGTCGCCGCCACTCCGGAAACCAAGGCCGTGAGTTTGCCATTGGCGGGATCCACGAATCCGGTGATGCCGCCGAAATAGGCTTCACCATCTTGGAAGAAGAGAAAATTGCCAGTCGCCTCGCCCGACGCCGGGACGCCAAGGATGAACAGGCCGAGGGTGTTTGCATCATTGATCTGTCCTGTAAACGCCGGGTTCTGGAAAATGCGGTTCACCGCCTTGGGCAGCAAGGTTCCGGCATAGGTGCCGACCACCGCAGCACCGAGATTGCCGCTCGTGTAAACCGGGCCGCCGCTGAGCGCCCAAGTTTGCACATCAAGGACAACGTAGGCGAGAAGGAGGGAGAGAACTTTTTTCATAGGCCGCAATCAATCGGGGTCGGCCACCGCCGTCAACGGATTTTTCCCGCTTTTTTGATGACATTTCCGCCATCCCCGCCGCCGGCCACATTTCGCTTGGTCGGCGCGGGCTTCGCGTCTTCCATGAGCGCCCTTCGTGAAAGCTCCCTTCAGCCTTTTCCTCGCCTTTCGCTATCTCAAGCCGAAACGCACTTTCGTCTCGGTCATCACCATCATCTCCGTGCTCGGCGTGACCCTCGGCATCATGGTGCCGGTCGTGGTCCTCGCGGTGATGACCGGCTTCGACCGCTCGCTCCAGCGCGCGGTGCTCGGCTTCGAGCCGCATCTGCGCGTGGTCGGCGGCGATTTCATGCGCAACTGGCGCGAGGTGCTGCCGCGGCTGGAAAAAGTCCCCGGCATCATCGGGGCCGCGCCGTATGTGACCGGGGCGGTGCTCGTGGAGCGCTCGGACGACACGCGGGAAAGCACGCGCACCGTCCAGGCGA
>JANXSB010000290.1 GCA_025352865.1 Chthoniobacter sp.
CTGGATCTGGCCCTGCCATTGCTCGGCGTGGACGAAGCCGGGCGTGGCGAGTTTCGCGAGGAGTGCCTCGCCATCGGATACGCTGCGGAGCAAGCGTTCATGCGGGCTGCCGGCCGGCACGCCTTCCGCGCACTCGGCGGCGAGGATGATCGTGCCGCCATCGCAGACGATGCTCGCCGCGGCGGCCATGCCTTTCACGGCCTGGTAAAGATTCATGTCGAGCGGGTAGCCGCTGTTCGTCGTGAGCACGATGTCGAACGGCTCCGCCACGCGCTGCATCGCGCTCGCGCGGACAAACTCGATGCCGACCTTGTGCGCGGCGAGGAGGTCGCCCGCGAAGACACCGGTGATTTCTCGCCGCTCATTCAACGCGACATTGAGCAGAAAACTCGGGCCGGCGCGCAGGGCGATGTCGCGCATTTCCTCCCAAATGGGATTGCCCTCGGTGATGCCAAACGCCGCGCGCGGACTGCCGATGTGGTGCGCGCCGTGATTGCTCATCACCGTCTCCAACGCAGCGACGCCGGGCATGATCCCTTTCGGCCCGCCGCTGAATCCGGCGAAAAAATGCGGCTCGATGAAGCCTGTCACAATGCGCACATCGGCCTCGACGAGATGCCGGTTGAGCAGCGCAGGCGCTCCGGTTTTCGTGACGCCGAGCTGCGCATGCGCGGCTCGGCTTTCCGGCTTGTGATTGAGGCAGCGATAATTCGCAACGACCTCCGGCGTGAGCATCTGCTCCAACTCCGCGCGCGTGTTGGGCCGGTGCGTGCCGAGCCCGTTGAGCAGCGTGATGTTTTCACGCGCCGCGCCCGTATTTTCCAAATACGCGAGCAGCCACGGAATCAGCCGGTCGTTCGGCGTCGCGCGCGTGATGTCCGTGTGGACGATGCAAATCTTCGCGCCGGCGCTGACCAAATCCGCCAGCGGTTTCGCACCAATCGGCTGCGCCAGCGCCGCGAGCACCGCCGCCCTTTCATCCGCAAGACCCGGCTGCGGCGCGGGCTCGATGACCGTGGTGCGCTCCGCCGGAAGCTCGACATCCAAATGACCGCAACCGTAGGCAAGAGAGACTTTCATCGGCCAGCAGGAGTGGTCCACGAAAAGCACGAAAGGACACGAAAAGAACCTCCGATTTCGTGTCCTTTCGTGCCTTTCGGGGAGTCAAAAATTTCCGTCATTTAGTGGACCGTGAACCGCGGGTTCTGCGAGAGGAACCGAATCGGATTTTGAAATACGAGCTGGTCGATCGTCTCGTCGCTGTGCCCGCGGCGTCGCATTTCGACGGCGGTCTTCGGCACGGCCAGCGGATCGCTGCGGCCCCAGTCGCACGCGCTGTTCAGCCACACGCGCTGGCCGCCGTACACTTCAAACATGTCGATCGCGCGAGGCGGCGTGGTTTTCGACTCGGGATAAAGCGTGATGCCCGCCCAGAAACCCTCGTCGAGAACCATCTGGATGGTGTGCTCCTCGACATGGTCGATGATGACGCGGGCGGGCTCGATACGCGTGTCCGCTTTCATCGCGTCGAGGATCAGCCGCGTGCCCTTGTACTTGTCCTCGAGATGCGGCGTGTGGACGAGGATGAGCTGGTCGTGGCGCGCCGCGAGGTCGATGTGCTGCTCCAGCACCTTCAGCTCATTGCGCGTGTTTTTGTTCAGCCCGATTTCGCCGATGCCCAGCACATTGGGCCGTTCGAGAAACTGCGGGATCAGCGCCATGACTTCCTTCGCCAGCACCATGTCCTCCGACTCCTTGGGGTTGATGCACAGCCACGTAAAATGCGGCAGCCCGAACTTCGCCGCCCGCTTCGGCTCATAGTCCGTGAGCTGGCAAAAGTAGTCGTAAAAACCCTCCGGCCCGCTCCGGTCGTACCCCGCCCAAAACGCCGGCTCGCACACCGCCCGGCAACCCGCGAGCACCATCGCCTCGTAGTCGTCCGTAACGCGGCTGACCATGTGTCCGTGAGGTTCGATGTAGCGCATGGGGAGTCTAATCAAAAATCCACAGAATGGACGAAATTATAGATCACGTAAAAAACGGCAAGCCCGGCAAGCCCGTAGAGGCACGTTTCCATAAGACCCAGCACTATCGTTCCTATTTTCATTCGCACCGGATTCCAGTGCCCGGCCATGCACCCACCGCGCCCTTGCCCGGCGCTTTCGCAATCGGCTCCGTCGTCGGATCGCTCAGCGACATCAGTACCCCTTTCGCGCGCACCGGTTCGCCGCGGTTCAGTTCGGCGAGAGCCTTGCGGAAAGCATCGAGCCGGAAATCGGCGTCTCCTTCCCCGCGATCCACGCGGTCGAGAAACGCGGCGATGTCGATGAGCTTCGAGCGCGCGTCCATGAAGTAGAGATCGAGAAGCTGCTGGCGGGTCATGGGAAAAAGTTAGTTCCGCGGCGGTGCGGCGCAACCTCCGCTGACGAAACAGCCCCGGATTTTCGCTCCGGGGCTGCTCGTCAAAATCGGTCGTGTTGCGACGCGGTTTACTTCTCGTCGGGCGCGAAGTCCTTGTGCCCTTTTTCCTTCTGCTCGCTGAGCTTATCGAGCGCCTTCTTCACGTCGTCGGCCTTGTCGGCTTTGATCGCCGCTTCGAGCTCGTCGTAAGTTTTCACGAGGTCGGTCATCTGCGCCTTATACTTGTCGAGGTAGGCCGCCTTCTCCGCTGCGGGCACTTCCTTGGTTTTCGCGGGCTCGAGCTTCGCCGCCGCGTCGAGGCTCTTCCTGATCGTGGCGATGAGCGCGAGGTTGTCGTCTTTCTTCGCGGCATCGGCGACCTGCTTCTTCAGCGCGCGCAGGCTCTTGTTCATCGTCTTCATTTCCTTTGCGAGCGGCGTGTCGTCTTCGGCGGCAAAGGCGGCGGTGCAGCCGAGCGCGAGGGTCAGGGCGAGGGTGAGGAGGAATTTCATTTTCATAGTTTGGAGTGGGTTGTGGGTTGGAATTTGCGAAGTTCGCCGCGGCTTGCCAATCCTTTGTTTCACAAGCCGCGCGGTCGATTGACGCAACCACCGCGCGTTCCACTCAATCTTAACTGCAATGTTTGCGTTGAGTTTTGGTTTTCAACGCAGAGACGCAGAGGCGCAGAGAACGGAACTCGGCAAGGAATCCAGTCCCACTTGATGTGGAAAATGCGCGAGCCAAAACCTCTGCGATCTCTGCGCCTCCGCGTCTCTGCGTTGAGAAAAAACCGCTCACTCCGAGCGCAGCGCCGCCACCCCGCTCCCGCGCAGCGCCACCCGCGTCGCCACCCACGCCCAAAAGACGCAGCCCACCGCCAGCACCCCGAGCAGCACCGCCATCTCCGCATACGGAAATCCGCCCGCCCGCTCGCGCAGCCCCGGCCACACCGCCACGACCGCGCTCGCCGTCCCGATCAGCAGCCCGCAGACGATCAGCCACCGATGCTCCGCAAAGACCAGCGCGCGCAACTGCCCCTGCCGAAATCCCACCGCCTCCAGCAGCCCAAACTCCCGCCGCCGTTCCAGCACATTGCGCGCAACCACAATCGCCAGCCCCGCGCTCCCCAGCAGCAGCCCCAGCCCGCCCAGCGCCTGGAAAATCGACAGGTAGGTATTCTCCACCGCCTGAAACTCGGCCAGCCGCTGCCCCGCCGGCGTCAGCTCCAGCCCACGATCCGCGAGCTGCCGGCTCAAATGTTCCCGCACCGCCGCGACCTTTTCGCGCGGGCAGTCGATGAGGAAAAAACGGTAGCCGCCATTGCCGGGAAAGCGTTTCACGAACTCGTCCTCCGAAATCAAAACACTTCCTTGGAGAATTGAGCCGGCGATTGAGTCGATAACCTGGACGTGAAACGGCTGACCTCGGTCGTCCCGATATTCAAGGACATCGCGGAGCTTCATTTTTAGCGCCCATTGCAACGTGTTCGCATCGACGATGCCGGGGATTTCAGTTGGGGACGCATTGAGCGTCAACAAACTCCAGTCGCGCGCTCCGCCTGAAAAATGAAAAGCCTTGCGATCAGATAGCTCGCCCGGCTTTACCCCAAGCACCCGCGGCTGGAGTGCGCGGTTGAGATTCAAACAGCTCGCATCATCCCCATCGCGCACCCGCA
>JANXSB010000300.1 GCA_025352865.1 Chthoniobacter sp.
GGCGGGTGCAGGCCAACCTCAAACGCTACCGCGCCGCCGTCCTCAAAGCCGCCTGCGAAGGAAAGCTCGCGGAAGGCGACCAGACGAAATGGAAAACGGAACGACTCGGCCAACTCGTTACGATCCGCTATGGGAAGATGCTCCCGACAAAAGAGTTTTCGGAGTCAGGCTTTCCAGTCTTCGGTGCAAACGGAATCATCGGCCATCACACCCGATACCTCTACGAAACGGAGCAGGTTTTGATTTCGTGCCGGGGCGCATACAGCGGGAAAATCAACCTCTCTCCGCCGAAGTGCTACGTCACGAACAACTCGCTTGTCCTTGAAATGCCCGAATGCTCACGGGTCGGAAAACGCTTCTTGTTCTACGTCCTCCAAGCCGCTGACAAATCGAAGCTGGTGACAGGTTCTGCCCAGCCGCAAGTCACAATCAACAACGCGGATGTCCTCGAGGTTCCCATTCCACCCCTCGCCGAGCAGACGCGGATCGTGGCGGAAGTGGAGCGGCGGTTGAGCGTGGTGGAGGAGTTGGAGTCGGTGGTGACCGCCAACCTCCAGCGCGCCACCCGCCTCCGCCAGTCCATCCTCCAACGCGCGTTCACCGGAAAACTACTTGGTGCTAGCGGGATGCCCGGCGCTGAATAGATTTCATTTACAGCAATGCCCGCCGCCGCTCTGCCAGTCCCGATCAATCCGTCCGTGCTCGCGTGGGCACGGAACGAGAGCGGCTATGCGGTGGATCGGATTGCCACCCGGCTTCATGTGAAGCCGGAGCGGGTGGAGGCGTGGGAGCGCGGAGAGCGTCCGCCGACACTGCGGCAGGTGCAGGAGCTGGCGCGGTTTCTCCACCGTCCTTTGAATGTTTTCTTTCTCCCGTCGCCGCCACAGGTGCCGCCCCTAGCCGCCGAATACCGCCGCCTCGCGGGCGTGAGGCCGGGGCACGAGTCGCCGGAATTGCGGCTCGCGGTGCGGCAGATGATCAATCGCCGGGAGACGGGGCTCGCGCTGATGGAAGAGCTGGGCGAGCCGATTCCCGCTTTTCCGCTTCAAGCGCATCTGAATGAAAATCCGCAAGCCGTGGGAGAGCGGTTGCGGGCGGCGATGGGGATCACCGTCGAGGTGCAAACCGCATGGAGGGACGAATGGCAGGCGTGGAGGGAATGGCGTGCCGCGGTGGAGCAGACGGGTGTGTTTGTGTTTCAATTTCCGAAGGTGGAGCTGGTGGAGGCGCGCGGACTTTCGCTGCTGCGCTTTCCGCTGCCCGTCGTGGGCGTGAACAGCAAGGAGCAGCCGGAGCCGAAGAGCTACACGCTGCTCCATGAAGTGATCCACCTGATGCTCGCTGCGGGCCACGAAGAAGTGCCGGCGCTGCGCGAGCATCGGAGCGGCGAGGAATGGGAGGCCGTGGAACGATTCGCCGAAGCCGCCGCGAGCCATGCGCTGATTCCGGAACACGCGTTGCGCGTAGCGGTGCCGGGCCGCGCTCAGGCGTGGGATATTGATGCGGTCCGCCGGATTGCGAGACGTTTCCGTGTCTCGCCGCTGGCGATGGCCACGAGGCTGCGCGCGTCCGGCTACATGAGCTGGCCTCAATACAACGAGTGGAAGGCGCGTTGGAGCGAATACGTTGCGACGCTGCCGTCGCGCTCGGGTGGTTTCTCGCACCCCGTGGACATTGCACTGAACCGCACTGGCAAACCTTACGTGCAGCTCGTGCTCGAAGCGCTCGCCGCTAATCGAATCACGTCGGTGGACGCGTCGCGGCATCTCAGCCTGAAGTTTGAGCACTTTGAAAAGCTGAAGGAATCGTTGAGGGGAGGCCCGCTCCGCGGTGGAGCCGATGAGTGACGGAACGCCGAAAACGATTTACGCGGTCGACACCAACGTCGTGATGGATTGGCAGGCGCGGTATTTCCCGACGGACGTCTTTCCCTCTCTGGTCAGCAGCGTGGATGCCCTCATCGGTGAGGGCCGATGGCTGCTGCCAGAGATCGTGATCGAGGAACTGAATGCAGTGGGCACCGCCGAGGTGATCGCTTGGGCCAAGGCCCGACCGGCGATCACCGTCCCACTTTCCGAAGTTCTCGGCGAGGCACTGGCGATCCAGAATCGGTTCCCGGGATTGAAAGATCCGAAAGCGGAGTTTGAGGAGGCAGACGCGTATGTCATCGCACTCGCGAAGCTCCGAAATGGTGTTGTGGTCACACAAGAAACTCCGGCTTCCGAAAAGCGGAATCCAAAGCGCACGCATTTCATCCCGGACGTGTGCCGCGAACTGGGACTTCCTTGCATCAGCCTGCTCGGTTTGATGCGTCGGGAGAATTGGAAATTCTAGCGATGTCTAACCCCACCGCCCTCGTCCAAAAGCTCTGGAACTACTGCAACATCCTGCGGGATGACGGGCTGTCCTACGGCGATTACGTGGAGCAGTTGACGTTTCTGCTGTTCCTGAAAATGGCGGACGAACAGGCCAGGCCGCCGTTCAACAGGCCGTCGCCCATCCCCAAGGGCAAGGACTGGCCGGCGCTGCTGTCCAAGGATGGCGACGAACTGGAGATTCATTACCGTCATACGCTGGAGGAACTCGGCAAGCAGTCGGGCATGCTCGGCGTCATTTTCCGCAAGGCGCAAAACAAAATCCAGGACCTGAAAGGCGGCGCGGGCCAATACTTCACGCCGCGCCCGCTCATCGCCGCGATGGTGGACGTGATCGCGCCGCAGCCGGGGCAGGCCATTTGTGATCCGGCATGCGGCACGGGTGGTTTCCTGCTCGCGGCGCATGATTACCTGGCCAAGCATTACGCGCTCGACCGGGCGCAAAAGAAGAAGCTTAAGAGCGGCACGTTCTTCGGCATCGAACTGGTGGACAGCGTCACGCGGCTCTGCGCAATGAACCTGCTGCTGCACGGCATCGGCGGGGAGTCGGAGGAGGATTTACCCGTCGTCACCAAAGACGCGCTGGCTGGGAAGCACGGCGAATACGAGATCGTCCTAGCCAATCCGCCGTTCGGCAAGAAGAGCAGTGTGACCATCGTCAACGAGGCGGGCGAGTCCTCCAAGGAATCGTTGATAATTAACCGCGACGATTTCTGGGCGAGCACGAGCAACAAGCAGCTCAATTTCCTCCAGCACATTTTCACCATCCTCAAGCAGCACGGGCGCGCGGCAGTGGTGTTGCCGGACAACGTGCTCTTTGAAGGCGGCGCGGGCGAAACCATCCGGCGCGAACTGCTCAAGCAGGCGGACGTGCATACGCTCCTGCGCCTGCCCACCGGCATCTTCTACGCGCAAGGCGTGAAGGC
>JANXSB010000341.1 GCA_025352865.1 Chthoniobacter sp.
CCCGCTTTATCGACCACGAAGGCCGCGCGCGCCGACGTGTCGCCCACGCCCGCGAGCATCGGGAAAACGACGTCGTATTTCTTGGTCACTTCCTTGTTCAAATCGCTGGCGATCGTGATGCCGATGTTCTCCTTCTTCGCCCACGCCTCCTGCGCGAAAGGGCTGTCCACGCTGATCGCGATGACGTCCGCATTCAGGTCGGTATAGGCGCTGATCCCGCCCGAAATGTCGCACATTTCCTGCGTGCAGACGCCGGTGAAGGCGAGCGGGAAGAAAAGCAGGACGGTGTTTTTTTTGCCGAGGTTCGCGCTGAGCGAAACGTCCTTGAGGCCGTCGGCGGTTTTGGATTTGAGGGTGAAGTCGGGAGCTTTGGTGCCGGTGGAGAGAGCCATGGGAATTTGAGATTTAGGATTTAGGATTTTTGATTTAGGTGCGCGCCGTCTTAAATCGCATCGTGCCATCCGACAATCGAAAATGACCGCTGCTCTTTGGTGGACGCTCACGCTCGCGCTCATGCTGGCCGGCCTGGCCGGCACGCTCCTGCCGGTGCTGCCCGGCACGACGGTCATTCTTGCGGCGGCGGTCATGCACCATCTCGCGCTCGGCGAGGCGCGCAGCATTGGCTGGTGGGGCATCGCCGGGCTGGTGGCGCTCACGGTGCTGAGTTACGTCGTCGATTTCGGCAGCGCGGCGCTCGGCGCAAAACAATTCGGCGCAACGCGCTGGGGCGCGGCGGGCGGGCTGCTCGGCACGGTCGTCGGCATGTTCTTTTTTCCGCTCGGCATTTTTCTCGGTCCGCTCATCGGCGTGCTGCTCGGCGAACTCATCGGCGGGCAGGGGCTGCTGCCCGCTGGCAAATCGACGTGGGGCACTTTTCTCGGCACGACGGCGGGCATCGTTGGGAAACTCGCCATCGCTAGCGCGATGATCGCGTGGTTCCTCGTGGCGGCGCTGGTGCGTTGAGCCGGGTCGCGCTTGCCAAGATGCGGCGGGTCGGCTGTGCTTTGCGCTCCTCAAAAAATTCTATGTCCAACCTTTTTAATCTCGAAAACGAAACCGCCGTTGTCATCGGTGCCACCGGCGTGCTCGGCGGCGCGCTGGCAGATGGACTGGCTGCAGCGGGTGCGAAAGTTGCGGTGCTCGGGCGCAGCGCAGAGCGTGGTGAAGCGCGGGTGAAAGCCATTTGCGACGCGGGCGGCACGGCGCAGTTTTTCAGCGCGGATGCGATGGATCGCGCGTCGGTGAAAGCCGCGCACACAGCGGTCGTGGCGGCGTTCGGCGAGCCGACGATTCTGGTGAACGCGGCGGGCGGCAACGATGCGCGCGTGACGGTCACGGCGGAGCGTGCCTTCGAGAGCATCGCGCTCGAAGACTGGCGCGCAAACTTCGACCTCAACCTCGTCGGTGGCGTGCTGCTGCCGTGCCAGGAATTCGGCCCCGGCATGTGCGCGCGGGGCCGGGGATCGATCATCAATATCGCCAGCGTCAGCGCGCATCTGCCGCTCTCGCGCGTGGTGGCCTACTCGGCGAGCAAGGCGGCGGTGCTTTCGCTTTCGCAATTCCTCGCCCGCGAGTGGGCGGCGAAAGGCGTGCGCGTGAACACGATCACGCCCGGCTTTTTTCCCGCGGAGCAAAACCGCAAACTGCTTTTCAACGACGACGGCTCCCCGACCGCGCGCACGCAGGCCATCATGGGCCACACGCCGATGCGGCGCTTCGGAAAAAGCGAGGAACTCATCGGCGCGTGCGTTTTCCTCGCGGCGCACGGCGCGAGCAGCTTCGTCACCGGCACCGACATCCGCGTGGATGGCGGCTATCTGAGCCAGACGATTTAGCTGCCAGGGCGAGCACCCTGCCACGTTGGCACCCTGAAAATTTTCCGTTTTTTCAAAAAGATTTTCTTGCGAGTGTTCACGCGGTTATCCACAAACATGTTCCTCCCCATGAATTCTCAACGGCTCAACGGCTCAACGGCTCAACGGCTCAACGGCTCAACGGCTCCATTGTGAGCGAGCGGGGCGCGGGTGGATTGGGGCGGAAATTGCAAGGCTGATTTTCGTCCGCGGTGGCGGAAGGCCGGGGTGCTTCGGCGGGGTGGAAAAGGTTTGGTCCGCTGCGGAAAAGGTTGGGTCGCGTCCTGGCGGGCTTTGCTCCGGGCCGGATGGGGTTTGCGCCGGGGCGGAGGAGGGTTTCTCCACGCCGGACAAGGTTTGCGGCGGACTGGAGGGAGGCTTCTCCACTCTGGAGAAAGCCATCTGCTCTCCGGGGAAAACCCGGTCGCTGCCGGACCAGGCATTTTCCGCCATAGAGACGGCTTTTCCGGGCCGGACAAGATCTTGTCCGAGCCGGAAAAGGTTTTCCCCGAGGCGGACCAAGGCCCGTCCGCGCCGGTTTTCGGCCTCTTATTCCCTCGTTCCGAAGTTGCACTTCGGAACGGACCTTTCCCCGAAGCTCAGCTTCGCCCGGCCAGGGCATTCCGAAGTGC